>JAFAFY010000292.1 GCA_023423235.1 Pseudomonadota bacterium | reverse complement strand
GGCCAGCACTTCGGCGCGGAAACGCCGCTGCAACAGCGCCGAAGCACGCGCCCGCCAGTCCGCCTCGCCATCGTCGTCGAGCGCCTGGAACGCAGCCGCGATCTGCTCCGCGCCCAGGCCATGCGTGGCCAGCTCCGCCTCGATCCGCACCGGGCCATAGCCGCCGGCCGCGCGCATGCGCGCCAGCCCGACAGCGAAACGGCCGTCGTCCTGCCAGCCGGACTCGGCCATCCGCGCAACCGCCGCCTCCGCTTCTGCGGCATCGACACCACGTGCCGACAGCTTGCGCAGCAATTCCGGCCGCGAATGCTCGCGCCGGACCAGCAGCGCCAGCGCGCGTTGCGCGGGCGTCAGCTCCCGCCGGCGTCCGCGCCGGGGGGGCGCAGATGATGGCGATGACGATTGCGATGACGAAACGGGAACGCCCTCGCCTTCGTCCGATGGCGACGCACTGGCGCTGCTGTGCACAGGCGCCTGTAGCGACGCCTGTGCGGGCAGCGCACCAGGCTCAGTCGGCGTCGTCTTCAGCATCTTCGACAACCGCCACGGCCGGCAGCACGCGCTCGCGGATCGCCGCCTCCAGGCGCGCGGCGACCTCAGGATTCTCCTTGAGGTACTGGCGGGCGTTCTCCTTGCCCTGACCGATGCGCTCGTCGCCGTAGCTGTACCAGGCGCCGGCCTTGTCGACCAGCTTGGCATCGACGCCCATGTCGATCAGCTCGCCCTCGCGGCTGATGCCCTCGCCGTAGAGGATCTCGGTAACGACCTGCTTGAACGGCGGCGCCATCTTGTTCTTGACCACCTTGATGCGGGTCTGGTTGCCGATGATCTCGTCGCCCTTCTTGATCGCGCCGATGCGGCGGATGTCCAGGCGCACCGATGCGTAGAACTTGAGCGCATTGCCGCCGGTCGTGGTCTCGGGGCTCTGGCCGGGCATCATGATGCCGATCTTCATGCGCAACTGGTTGATGAAGAACACCATGCAGTTGCTGCGCTTGATGTTGCCGGTGAGCTTGCGCAGCGCCTGGCTCATCAGGCGCGCCTGCAGGCCGGGCAGCTGGTCGCCCATCTCGCCCTCGATCTCGGCACGCGGGGTCAGCGCGGCGACCGAGTCGACGACCACCATGTCGACGGAGTTCGAGCGCACCAGCATGTCGGCGATCTCCAGCGCCTGCTCGCCGGTGTCGGGCTGCGATACCAGCAGGTCTTCGACGTTGACGCCCAGCTTGGCGGCGTAGCCGGGATCGAGCGCATGCTCGGCGTCGATGAACGCGGCGGTGCCGCCGGCCTTCTGGCACTGGGCGATCGTCTGCAGGGTCAGCGTGGTCTTGCCCGAGGACTCCGGACCGTAGACCTCGATGACACGGCCGCGCGGCAGGCCGCCGATGCCCAGCGCGAGATCGAGCTGCAGCGAACCGGTGGGGATCACCGGGACGACTTCCGCCACCCGGTCGCCCATGCGGATGACCGATCCCTTGCCGAACTGCTTCTCGATCTGGCTCAGTGCCGCGGACAGCGCGCGCTTCTTGTTCTCGTCCATCTTGGTGGTCCTTGTCATTCGTGTTCCGGTTGGGTGAGGCAATCCTCGCAACCGCGGATCGCACAGGCTGCGACGGCGCTGCGTGGCTTCGAAAATAAGGGCGCGGCGCCAAGACATGCAGCAGCACAGGACGCAGGCCGCTGTCGGGAAACGCCGCGCGGGCGATGGCCGGCAGCCCGACTCACCGGTTGGGCCTGACCAGGCCGCAGTACAGGCCCTCGATGGCGAAGTCCTGGCCGGGCAGCATTTCGATAGCGGCGTAATCCGGGTTGCGCGGCAGCAGGCGGATGCGGTCCTTGCCGATCTTCAGCAGCTTGACGGTGATCGCATCGTCGACCCGGGCCACGACGATCTGCCCCGAGCGCGCGTCGCGGGTACGGTGCACACCGATCAGGTCGCCCTCGAAGATGCCCTCGTCGCGCATCGAGTCGCCCTTGACCTTGAGCAGATAGTCGGGCGACGGCGAGAACAGCACGCGGTCGAGCACGACGTAGTCGTCGATGCCGGACAGGTCACCCGGCGCGCCCGAGCCGATCGGCAGGCCCGCCGCCACCTGGCCGAGCACCGGTAGGCGCAGCGCGTCATCCGCGTGCAGGGGTGCCAGCGGCAGATCGGCCTGAACGGCCTGCGGGGCGACCAGCACGCGGATCCCGCGCGCCCGGCCCGGCACCCGCTCGATCGCGCCGGCCGCTTCCAGCGCATCGAGGTGGTATTGCGCGGCGCGGACGCCGCTGAATCCGAACGCGCGGGCGATTTCCGCCTGCGAGGGCGGCATGCCTTCGGCTTCGATGCGCTCGGCGATCAGTGCGAGGATCGCCTGCTGGGTCGGGGTCAGGTCCATGGTTAGTAGTATTACTACTAACAGCGGTTCCGCGCAAGCTGCGTGCGGTGGTGTCTAGGTGTGATCTCTCGGTAGGTTGCTCACCCGGGGCATCTCTGGAAGATGGGGGTTACGAAGCCAACCCATGCCCCAGGAGCCCCGGATGAGCCGGTCGATTGCCCGCATCGCGGAATGCGCGGACGTGCTCGACCAGGGCGCGCAGCTTGGCGGGCGGGTTGTGGCGGCTGGGGAAGTACAGGAAGAAGCCGGGAAACGCCGGCAGGTAATCGCCCAGCAGCGTGACCAGTTCGCCACGCGCCAGGTACGGCTGGAACGTCGCTTCCATGCCAAAGGTGATGCCGCCACCCGCAAGCGCGGTGCGCACCATCAGCAGCATGTCATTGGTGGTGACCTGCGGCGCCACGGCCACGTCGAAATCGCGGCCGCCCTCGGCGAATTCCCAGCGGTAGGGCGCGCTGTCCGGCGCCGGCCGCCAGCCGATGCAGCGATGGGCTACGAGATCGCGCGGATGCCTCGGAGCGCCGTACCGCGCCAGATAGGCCGGCGCCGCCACTGCAACCTGGCGCTGGGGGCCGGTCAGTGGCACCGCCACCATGTCCTGCTCGATCACCTCGCCCAGGCGTACACCGGCATCGAAGCCGGCACCGACGATGTCGAATTCCGCGTCGGTAACGGTCACGTCCAGGGTGATGCCCGGATACGCCGCGGCGAAGCTTGCGATCAGCGGACCGGACAGGAAGTGCTCCGCGATGGAAGTCGCCGCGACACGCAACAGGCCGCGCGGTGGGCCGTCATCCGGCACGTCCTCCAGCGCCGCGTCAACCGTGGCCAGGGGCCCTGCGATCCGGCGCTGCAGGCGCTGGCCGGCCTCGGTCAGGCGGACATGCCGGGTGGAGCGCTGGACCAGCGCAACGCCCAGCACATCCTCCAGCCGGCGTATGCCCTGGCTGACGGCCGAGCGGGTGACCCCCAGGCGATCGGCGGCAGCACGGAAATTGTGCGACTCGGCCACGGCCAGAAACACGCGCAACAGATTGAGGTCGATGTCCATTGGACAGCAATGCTAACCGCTGCAGTCAGGAATCAACGGCTTCTCTCGACGCTGCGCCCGTCCTACCGTTATCGGCGCCCGCTCGTTGCCGTCCCCGGTTGCAGCCCCGCTTGCCCCGCCCCGTGCGACGCGCGGGAGCCGTGGACCGCCTCGCGCCGCCGCACAACACCACCCCACCCCGAACCACAGGAGTTCCGCCATGAACAACATCCAGGACAAGGTCGTGCTGATCACCGGCGCCAGCAGCGGCATCGGCGAAGCCACCGCCAGGATACTGGCCGCGCAGGGCGCCCGCGTGCTGCTGGGCGCGCGTCGCACCGACCGGCTCGCGCGACTGGTCGCGCAGATCAATGCCGAGGGCGGCAGCGCGGCGGCGCGCGCGCTCGACGTGACCCGGCGCGATGACGTGCAGGCGTTTGCGGACCACGCGCGCGAGGCGTTCGGCCGCATCGACGTGATCGTCAACAACGCCGGGGTGATGCCGCTGTCGCCATTGGCGGCGCTGAAGGTCGACGAATGGGACCGCATGATCGACGTCAACATCCGTGGCGTACTGCACGGCATTGCCGCGGTGCTGCCGGCGATGCAGGCGCAGGGCAATGGCCACGTGGTCAACGTGTCCTCGATCGGCGGCCTGTACGTGGTGCCGACGGCGGCCGTCTACTGCGCCACCAAGTACGCGGTGCGCGCGATTTCCGACGGCCTGCGCCAGGAGAGCGACTCGATCCGCGTGACCTGCGTCTATCCGGGGGTAGTGACCTCGGAACTGGCCGATACCATCACCGATGCCGGGACCGCGGAGGCGATGCGGGCCTTCCGCAGGATCGCGCTGCAGCCCGAAGCGATCGCCAACGCCATCGCACACGCCATCGGCCAGCCGGCTGACGTCGACACCACCGATATCGTGGTGCGGCCACTGGCGAGTCCGGCATGAGCGCCGCCGCATTGGGCGGCCGTCACAGGTGGGCTGCGGGCGCGCTCATCGCGCTGGCATCGCTTTTCGCCGCAGCGCAGATGCAAGCCCACGAATCCGCGCACGCGACCGCCTCGACCAACGCAGCGGTGATCCGCGCGGCCTTCGCCGCCTGGCGCGATGGCACCGGCAGCGTGTTCGACCTGTTGGCGGACGAGGTGGAATGGACCGTTGCCGGAAGCAGTCCGGTGTCGGGCGTCTACCGCTCGCGCCAGGCGTTCCTCGACCAGGCTGTGCAACCGATCAGCGCCCGCCTGTCGACGCCGATCATCCCGGACGTGCGGCATGTCATCGCCCAGGGCAACGACGTTGTTGTGGTCTGGCAAGGCCGGGCGACCGCGCGCGACGGCAGTGCATACCACAACGACTACGTGTGGCACCTGGTGATGGAAGAAGGCAGGGTGGTGCGCGCCACCGCGTTCCTCGATACCTGGGCGCTCGACAGGCTGATGCGCTAACGCGTCGGCAATGCCAGGTGGCTGGCCTCCAGCGCGACGCCCGGGCCGCGCGGTACGGTCTGGATCTGCGCATCGGCCGGCAACGGCGCGCCGTCCGAGAGATGGGCATCCACGCGATCGAGCGCGGCATACACGTAGGGCAGCAGCGGCACGTAGCGGGCGGCGTAGTCGGGCAGCATCAGGAAGCCGTCGAAGTGCTGGGCATTGCCGACCGCCCAGAAACGCACGTCGCTGCGGCCGGCGGCACGCGCGGCGGCGACATAGGGCGCGCTGCTGAAGGCCATCGGGATCAGGCCGTCGTCGGCGCCGTGGACCACCACCACCGGCAAGCCGGCGCGCGGCGGCGCGGCGCGGGTTTCGGCAATCCCGGCCTGTACCCGGCGCGCGTCGGCGGCGTCGCCGGTCTGCAGCGCACGCAGGCACTGCAGGCCGGGCAGCGTCGGGTCGCCGCCGGCCATGCGCGTGTCGATCAGGCCCACGCCCGCGCCCGGCGGGATGCCGCTCGCATCGCTCCACCACAGTGCGCGCTCGGCCGCCGTGGCCGGGCGCACGGCACCATCGGCGCCCTGCGCGCCGAAGGAAAAGCCACAGGGATGTGCATCGACGCCATAGCGCCCGTAGGCCGAGGCGTAGGTCGCGGCGACCGCGCGCCACAGATCGAAGCCGACCGACAGCGCGCCGGCGCGCAGCGCGGCATCGGTCCAGCCGCCATCCTGCAGTTGCTGGTACGCGGATGCAGCCTGGGACGCGGTGTCGTTGCCTTCGACCAGCCCGGCTGCGCGCAGCGTCGCGCAGCGGCCCGCCCACAGCGGCGCGACCTGCGCAGTCAGCGGCGGCTGCGGCAGGCCCTGCAGGTGCGGCAGCGCGCAGGGCATCAGGAGGGCGGCCTCGGTGGTGTAGTCGTAGAGCGCGCGCGCGCCGGGCGCATCGGCCAGCACGCTGGGCTCGCCGGCGACCACGGCGTCGAGCCAGTCACCCTCGCCCGCCTCGGCCGCGCGCAGCACCGCGCCGCCACCGTTAGAGATGCCCACCGCGATCACCCGGGTGTTGTCAAAGGTGAAGGGCGCGGCGTCCGGCAGCGCCTGGTCCAGCGCCTGCAGGGCGAACTCCGCGGCCTGGCGCACATGGCGGCCCCAGTCGGCCTCCGGGTTGTCGCCCGAGTGCGCATGCTTGAAGGCGACGCCATGCGCGCCGGGCGCATCGATGGCGAAGGTGGCGTCGTCGCGGTCGGCCGCGACCGTGCCGTCGGCGGCAATGCCCAGGCCGGCGTCGAGGTCGAAGTAGTCCGTGCCCGCGCCCTTGTCGGTATAGGCCACGGCGCAGCCCTTCGGCAGGCCCCAGGCGCCGGCCACGGCGATCGCGCCGTAGATGCCGCGCGAACCCGACGAGGCGGCGACGACGATGCAGCGCCGGTCGCGGTCGAAGGCGTCGGGCACCTGGGTCAGCACCCGGTGCGGATGGCGTGCGCCGGGCACGCGGGCGAAGGCGTGGAACTCGCGGCCCGGCACGGTGCCGGCATTGCCGTAGAGCGTGCCGTAGCCACCGCCGGGCGAGAGGTCGGCGATCCCGCGCCAGTTGGCCCACAGGGCACGGCGCCGCGCTTCGGCCGCGGTCGGCGCTTCGGGATTGGCGAAGCCCGGCGGCGCCATCGCCTGCAGGCCCGCCAGGCCGAGGCCGCCAGTCAGCAGGTCGTCGCCATCGCGATGCTCGGTGCTGCGCTGCGCGGTGAACACGGTGCTGGCACTCCGGGTCGATGCGGCGGTGGACTCGCGCGCCGGTGCACCGGCGCAGGCCACCAGGCCAAGGCTCAACAGGCCGGCCAGCAACGGCAGTGCAGTCGCCGGAACGGCACGGGACAGGGACGGGGATGGGGACGAGGCGCGCGAGGGGATCTTGTTCATGCCGGCACCGTAGCAAAGCCGCGACGCCGCACTCATCGTACTTTGGTACCACGACCACGCGCCTGCCACGCTTGCTATCGTGCCCGCCTGCCCCGCCGAACCCGCACGCATGCCCACGCTGTTGATCGCCGACGACCACCCGCTGTTCCGCGCCGCGCTGCGCAGCGCGGCGGCAGAGGCCGCGCCCGACGTCATCACCTGCGAGGCGGAAACCCTGGACCAGGTGCTGCAGCGCCTGGACGCCGACGCCACGATCGACCTGGTGCTGCTGGACCTGCACATGCCCGGCAACCATGGTCTGGCGGGACTGGCGGCGATCCGCGCGCAGTACCCCGCGGTCGCCGTGGTGCTGGTCTCGGCCAACGAGGACCCGCAGGTGGTGCGCCGGGCGCTCGACCACGGCGTGGCCGGCTACATTCCCAAGAGCGCCAGCCTGGACGAACTGCGCGATGCGATCCGCACCGTGCTGGCCTGCGAGCAATGGCTGCCGCCGGCGCTGCGGCCTGCGGTGGCACGGGCGCAGTCCGCGCCGGGCGATGCCGATCTCGCCGCCCGTCTCGCCAGCCTGACCCCGCAACAGTTCCGGGTGCTGAGCCTGGTGGCCGAGGGACTGTTGAACAAGCAGATCGCCGACCGCCTCGACGTGCAGGAACGCACGGTCAAGGCGCACATGTCGGCGATCTTCGAGAAGCTGGGCGCGCGCAACCGCACCCACGCCGG
>JAFAFY010000206.1 GCA_023423235.1 Pseudomonadota bacterium | reverse complement strand
AGGTCGCCCAGCTTGGAAGCGCGCGAGCCGGTGAAGGAGAACAGCGGCACCGGCACCGGGATCGGCACGTTGATGCCGACCTGACCGACGTCGATCTCTTCCTGGAACCTGCGCGCCGCCGCGCCCGACTGGGTGAACACCGCGGTGCCGTTGCCGTTGGGATTGCCGTTGATCAGCGCGATGGCCTCGTCCAGGGTCTCGACGCCCAGGATGATCAGCACCGGCCCGAAGATCTCCTCGTCGTAAACGCGCATGCCCGGCTTGACCCCGGAGAAGATGGTCGGGCCGACGAAGTTGCCCTGCTCGAAACCGGGCACGCTGGGATTGCGGCCATCGAGGTCGAGCGTGGCGCCGTCCTGGGTGCCGGTGGCGATCAAGCCCTCGATGCGCTGACGCGCGGCGCAGGAAATCACCGGGCCGACATCGGTGCCGGACTCGGTGCCGGCATTGACCTTGAGCGTCTTCGCCTTCTCGACAATCTCGGGAATCCACGCGCGCGCCTCGCCCACCAGCACCAGGGTGGAGGCGGCCATGCAGCGCTGGCCGGCCGCGCCGAACGCGGCGCCGGCAATCGCGTTGAGGGTCTGCTCCTTGTTGGCGTCGGGCAGCACCACGGCGTGGTTCTTCGCGCCCATCATGCACTGCACGCGCTTGCCGGCCAGCGAGGCGCGGTTGTAGACGTGGGTGCCCACCTTGGTCGAACCGACGAACGACACCGCCCTGATGTCGGCGTGGTCGCAGATCGCATTGACCACGTCCGCGCCGCCATGCACCACGTTGAGCACGCCCTTGGGGATGCCGGCCTCCAGCGCCAGTTCCACCAGGCGCATGGTCACCATCGGGTCCTGCTCCGAGGGCTTGAGCACGAAGGTGTTGCCGGTGGCGATGGCCATCGGGAACATCCACAGGGGGATCATCGCCGGGAAGTTGAACGGAGTGATGCCCGCGCACACGCCCAGCGGCTGCAGCAGGGTGTAGGTGTCGACGCCGTTGGCGACGTTGTTGGCCAGCTCGCCCAGCTGCAGGTTGCCGATCGCGGCGGCGTGCTCCACCACCTCCAGGCCGCGGAACACGTCGCCCTCGGCGTCGGGCAGGGTCTTGCCCTGTTCGGCGGTGAGGATCGCGGCCAGCTCGGCCATGTTCTCGCGGATCAGCTGCTGGTACTTGAGGAAGATCCGCGCGCGGGTGCCGATCGGGGTCTTCTTCCAGGTCCGGAACGCGGCCTGCGCGGCGGCCACGGCGGCATCGACCTCGGCTGCGGTGGCGAAGGGCACGTGCGCCAGGACCTCCTGCGTGGCGGGATTGACCACGTCGCGCCACTCGCTGGTGGTGGACTGGACGAATTCGCCGTCGATCAGCAGCGGGATGCGGGGGATGTTCGACATGCCGGAACCTTCGTGTGCAGGAAGTTGGATTCGCATTATTCGCAAACCGGATGTATGAATCCTGCGCAGCGCGCCGCTTATCGTGCGAACATCGGCGCGGTTTCTGTAAATTTTGCGAACCCACTCCCTTCATGGCCCGCCCCAAACGCTTCGTCGGCCCCCGCCTGCGGCGCCTGCGCCAGCAGCACGGCCTTGCCCAGGCCGCGCTGGCGCAGGCGCTGCGGATCTCGCCGAGCTATCTCAACCAGATCGAGCACGACCAGCGCCCGCTGACCCCGGCCGTGCAGGCGCGGCTGGAAGCCCTGCTCGGCCCGCAGCCGGTGTTGTTCGACGCCACCGGCCCGGCGGCGCTGGTCAGCGAACTGCGCGAGGCGCTGGCGGAGCTGGGCGAACCCGCGGCCGCGCCCGAGGAACTGGAACTGCTGGCCGGCGACCTGCCCGGCATCGCCCGCGTGCTGCTGGACCTGCACCGGCGCCAGCGGGCGATCCGCGAACGCGCCGACGCCCTGGCCGCGCAGCTGGGCGACGCGGAGCTGACCGGACCCGACGGCGACCCGGTGCGCGACTACTTCAACCGCCGCCGCAACCATGTCGCCGAACTCGACGACATCGCCGAGGCGGCGTTCCGCGAACACGGCCTCGTCGCCGGACAGGTGGCCCCGCGGCTGCGCCAGCGCCTGCGCGATGCGCACGGCATCCAGGTACAGGTGATCGGCGACGCCCTGGAGGACAAGCGCCGCTTCGACCCCGCGACGCGCACCCTGGCCCTGCCCGACTGGCTGCAGCCCGGCCAGCAGGCCTTCCAGATGGCCGCGGAGCTGGCCCTGCGCGAACACGGCGCGCTGATCGACCGCCTGGTGGCCGAAGCCGGTTTCAGCGACCCAGAGCGCGCGGCACAGGCGCGGATCGGCCTGTCCAATTACTACGCCGGCGCCTTGGTGATGCCGTATGGCGCCTTCCTCGACGCCGCGGAAAGCCACCGCTACGACATCGACCGCCTCGCCCACCGCTTCGGCGTCGGCTTCGAGGCCGTCTGCCACCGCCTCAGCACCCTCGCCCGCCCCGGCCGTCCGGGCCTGCCGTTCTTCTTCGTGCGCGTGGACCGCGCCGGCAACGTCTCCAAGCGCCACAGCGCGACCGATTTCCACTTCTCCCACATCGGCGGCGCCTGCCCGCTGTGGATCGTCTACGAGGCCTTCAACCAACCGGGCCGCGTACTGACCCAGGTGGCGCGCATGCCGGACGGCCGCAGCCATTTCTGGCTGGCGCGCCAGGTGGAAAGCGGCCCTGTCGGCCATGGCCGCCGACGCAAGACCTTCGCGGTCAGCCTGGGCTGCGACCTGCGCCATGCCGACCGCCTGGTGTATTCGCGCGGCCTGGACCTGCAGGACCCCGCCAACGCCACCCCGATCGGCCCCGGCTGCAAGGTCTGCGAGCGCAGCGACTGCGTGCAACGGGCATTCCCGGCGTTGCGGATGCTGGCACCGCGTTGAGCGCAGGCGGGGCCTGCGCTCGCGACGCTTGCGTGCCGCGTTTCCCATGCCCGTGGGCATGGCGCTTCCTGATTGGCACGATCTTTCAGTCTCCCTTCTTCCGCATGCGGGAGAAAGTGCCCGGAGGGCGGATGCGGGCTGCTTTGCCCCACCCCAACCCTCTCCCGCATGCGAGGAAGGGTAAAACCGTGTTGCTGAAGGTTCGTGCCAATCAGGCGGCGCTTTCGCCGCACAAGCCGGGCGAAGCGCAGCTCCAGCACGGGCGGCATTTCGACGGCGCGGGACATCCCGCCCAGCCCGCGTGGCCGGGTTTCGGGAAGGAAGTCGCAGGACACGATCGAACGCACCGACGCGCCCGGCACTGCCGCATCTGCCCATCCCGCGCCCCGGCATCTTTGCCGGGATGCGGGGTCGGCGCCCGAAGCACGCACGGGGCATGCATGTCATGAGCCCGGCCCGGTGCAAAGGGCGGCGGAAACGCGCCCGGAGCTGGTGCTTCGCTTGCAATGGCTTGCAGGCCCCGGAGCCCCCCATGATCGAACTAGTTGGCAGGCTCGGCTGCCCACCCGCATGCCGAGGCGGATACCCGAAGGGCGGACAGGCACGCTTCGCCCGATGCCAGCCGGCTTCCGCACGCGGGAGTGGGGGCGACACCATGCTTCTGAATGCCCGTGCCACCCAGGCGATCGCAGGCCCGGCGCTCAAAGGCCAGCGCAGTGGCGACAATTGCGACTTCGACTACCGGTCCAGCGGACTCAGCACCCCGCGCGCGCCTCGATTGAGGACATGGGTGTAGATCTGGGTGGTCGCGACGTCCTTGTGGCCGAGCAGTTCCTGCACTGTGCGGATATCCGCGCCAGCCTCCAGCAGGTGGGTCGCGAAACAATGGCGCAAGGTGTGCGGCGTCACTGGCTTGTCGAAGCCCGCCTCCAACGCAGCGCGGCGCACCGCAGCCTGCAGCACCTTCTCGTCGATGTGGTGACGCCGGCGCACGCCATCCCGCGGGTCCAGTGAAATGCGCGTGGCAGGAAACACGTACTGCCAGGCGGGTTCCGCCGCCGCATTGGGATACTTGCGGGCGAGCGCATGCGGCAGATGCACCCGACCCAGCCCGCAGGCCAGGTCGCGGGAATGCAACAGGCGCACCTCGGCCAACTGCCGCGCCAGCCGCTCGCGCAATGCACCGGGCAGTACCGTCATCCGGTCCTTGCCACCCTTGCCATCGCGCACGGTGATCTCGTTACGCGCCAGGTCCACGTCCTTGACCCGCAGACGCGCGCACTCCATCAAGCGCAGGCCGCTGCCGTAGAGCAGGCCCGCCATCAGCGACTCCCGCCCGGCCATGCGTGCCAGCAACTGCGCCACCTGCGCCTGCGACAGCACGACCGGCAAGCGCCGCGGGCGCTTGGCGCGGACCACATTCTCCATCCATGCCAGTTCCATGCCCAGGACTTCCCGGTACAGGAACAGCAGCGCCGACAGCGCCTGGTTCTGGGTGCTGGCAGCCACGTTGTCGCGCGTGGCAAGACCCGTGAGAAACGACTCCACCGCCTTGCCGTCCAAATCACGCGGATGCCGCGGCAGCCAGGCCCGGATATACCGGCGGATCCAGTACGAATAGGCCTGCTCGGTGCGCAAACTGTAATGTTTGAGCCGCATCCGCGCCCGCACCTGCTCCAGCAATCGCGGCTCGCGCCCGAGTACAGCGCCTCGCGTTATCCGGGGCTGCTCGCCGTCATAAGACATATCGGGGCCTCCTTGCCGTATATGGCATCAACTTGGCGCCAACGCGAGGATCACGATGTCGGTCAATCCCCTGATTCGATTAGGATTTCCCCGCGTTGACGGGCAGGCGCCAGCCAATCAGACTCTGATACAGCCCCGACTTGGGGTCTACTGGTAGTTAGGCGCTGTAGAAGCACGCATGGAGTGGCATCTCATGGCGCGGATCGTGACTCGCCCACGCGGGCAGCTCCCTTCGGACAAGATCGCGCACGCGTCCTTCTTCGGCCACAGCGCATGGCGCGCTGGCGGATTGTCTGCTGATCGTTCAACGCCGCCTTCCAAGTTCAAGACCGTCAGTCCACGTGGCGCGCTCGTTGCCGCAGGCTTCGGCACTGCGGGCAGTCTGCCCCACCTGGACTTTCAATGCGCTATCTTGGCGCCCAACAATTCATTCAAGCCGATGCCACTTCGTGGCACGGCTTAACTCAAGCGTTAGCCCCCAATGAAGATCACCGCTACCGTCATAGTCCTACTACTACTTTCGCCATCTTTGGCGGCAAAGTGCGGCGACAGGTTTTATGTTCTCTCTGGACAGGTAACAGACAAGCAAGGCGCTCCCGCATCTTCAGTTCTAGTGGGGATATCTTGGTCGCAGAACTCCGTACCGTTTGGTCCTGCCATGTCACTTACAGACTCAGAGGGTCGCTACTCTATTCCTGTCAGTTTCAACACATACTCGGGCCATTCGGCCTGGAGAGGCGACATTTGCAAGGGAGTTCTTCGCCAGGTGTCCGTCTCCGCCTACACTGATTCGGAGCGTTCAGCGCACCTTCGCTTGGACGTCGGCTCTGCGTGGCAAGTGAATGTTCCTTTGTTGCAGATCACTACCCCAATAGAACGTGAGCCACTTTGGCCACATGAGGTTGGGGGCTAACAATTCATTCAAGCCGACGCCGCTTCGCGGCGCGGCTTAATTCAGGCGTTAGGCCGCCGACCATGCATCCGACCACCTTACGAGTAACAGCGTGGGATAAATCGCAAGCCTGGACGGAAGATC
>JAFAFY010000307.1 GCA_023423235.1 Pseudomonadota bacterium | reverse complement strand
TTCCGCCCCAACTTCTTCGTCGTCGCCTCGCCTGGCGCGCTGGACGGTTATCCCGCCAGCCACATCACCGCGGTGCGGGTGCCGCCCGAGCGTCCGCGGTTCACCGCCGAGCTGGTGCAGCGCTTCCCCAACCTGTCGGTGGTCGATATCGACGCCGTGCTGCAGCAGGTGCGCAGCACCGCCGACCAGGTCTCGACCGTGGTCCAGGTGGTGTTCTGGTTCTCGCTGGTGGCCGGCGTGCTGGTGTTGCTGGCGGCGGTGAGCGCCAGCCAGGACGAGCGCCTGCTCGAGGGCGGGGTGATGCGTGTGCTCGGCGGCCGGCGCGCGCAGCTGCGCATGGCCCAGGCCTCGGAGTTCGCGGCGATCGGCCTGCTCGCCGGCCTGGTCGCGGCGATCGCCGCCTCCGTCCTGGCGGGCGTGGTCGCCGTGCAGGTGTTCGACCTGCCGTGGCGGCCGAACTGGACGCTGGCTGCGGTTGGCGGCGGCCTCGGCGTGCTGATGACCCTGGCCGCCGGCCTGTGGGCCACCCGGCGCGTACTCGACGCGCCGCCGTCGGTGACGTTGCGGGAATTGCAGAACTGACGTTCCGGCGGGTACGGCCGCATCCGCGGTGGTCCCCCGCGCGCTTGTATGCGGACGACCTGATGACCGTTGAACGAACGACGCCTACGCTACCGGCTCCTCGGACGTCGCCCCGAACCGCCGCGCATAGTCGCGCTCGGCGCTGACCCGCAGCACTTCGCTGGCCGGCACGTCCGGGGCGCCGTAGATGGCATAGACGATCTGGCCATCCTTGCGGCCGATGGCATGCAGGCGATAGCGCGACTGGCCGCTGCCGGTTTCCGGCGGGTAGTGCACGGGCGGCTCGGCGCCGTCGAGGTCGAGTTCGTTGTTGTCGATGACGCCGTCGACGAACAGGGCGCGGATGGGCATCGCGGTCTCCTTGGGCTGGGGTGGGAAGGGCGATGCCATCGTGCCGGCGCGGATGTTGCCGTTGCATCAACGCGGTGTTGGCGGTTCGCGTTGCCGGCTCGCGCCAGCTGCGGCAGGGTTGCCGCGCCGCGCCGCGCCGCTCCGTGTCCGGGGCCAGGCTGGCGCGTGCCGGCAGGAAGGACGTGCTGGCCGGACGCGCGGTTGGCACGCCCCGTTGGCACGTCCCGGTAGCACGTACCGTTAAAATCGGCGGCTCGCTCCGTCACGCATCCCGCCATGTCCGATCCCGCCCTCGATGCCCTGTTCCTGCCACTGGCGCAGCGCCTGCTGCCGTGGCCGCAGGACGGCGCCCTGTTCCTGCGCGCGCGGGCGGGCATCGCCACTACCGGCGGCCGCTGGCCGGGACTGGTGTGCGAGCAGAGCTTCAAGCCGTTGCACGAGGCGCTGCAGCGTGCCGGCCTCGACGTGTTGCCCGGCGACGATGGCGATCCCGCGCTGCCGCGCAAGCCGCTGGTACTGGTGTTGCCGCCGCGCCAGCGCGACGAATCACGCGCGGTGCTGGCGCGCGCACTGCAGGCGGTGACGCCCGGTGGCTGGGTGCTGGCCAGCGTGGCCAACGACGAGGGCGCGAAATCGGCGCAGGACGACCTGGCGCGGCTGGCCGGCAACATCGCTGCGCTGTCCAAGCACAAGTGCCGGGTGTTCTGGGCCCAGGCAGGCGATGGCGTGGATGCGGCGCTGCTCGCCGAGTGGGCGCGGCTGGACGCACCCAGGTCGATCATGGGCGGGCGCTTCGTCAGTCGTCCGGGCGTGTTCGCCTGGGACCGGATCGATCCGGCCTCGGCATTGCTGGCGTCGCATCTGCCGGCGACGCTGGCCGGGCGCGGTGCCGACCTTGGCGCCGGCTACGGCTACCTGTCGGCGGAAGTGCTGGCGCGCTGCCCTGGCGTGACCGCGCTGGATGTTTTCGAGGCCGAAGGCCGCGCGCTGGCGCTGGCACGGCGCAACCTCGATGCCCTCGGCGCGGCTGCGACGCTGCACTACCACTGGCAGGATGTCACCGCCGGGCTGTCGCAGACCTTCGATTTCATCGTCAGCAATCCGCCGTTCCACGCCCACGGTCGCGAGGGCCGGCCGGAGATCGGGCGCGCCTTCATTGCCGCGGCCGCCTCCGCGCTGAAACCCGGCGGCGCGTTGTGGCTGGTCGCCAACCGTCACCTGCCCTACGAGCAGGTGCTCGATGCGCGTTTCGGCGAGGTGCGCGAAGTCGCCTCCAGCGGCGCGTTCAAGGTGATCCACGCGGTCCGCGCGCGCGCCGCCGACGCGAGGCCGCGCGCATGAAGCTGGTCAAGCTGCTGGCCAACCTGGGCTACGGCAGCCGCAAGCAGGTGGCGTGGCTGTTCCGCGAGGGGCGCGTGACCGATGCCGCCGGCGAGGTGCTCTACGCCGACGACCGCGTGGCGCATGCGGACATCCGGGTCGACGGCGCGCCGCTGGACCCGCCGCAGGGCCTGACCCTGCTACTGCACAAGCCGGTCGGCTACACCTGTTCGACCAAGGACACCGGGCGCCTGGTCTACGACCTGCTGCCGCCGCGCTTCCGCCTGCGCGCGCCGGCGCTGTCGAGCGTCGGCCGGCTGGACCGCGACACCAGCGGCCTGCTGTTGTTCACCGACGACGGCCAGCTGCTGCACCGGATCATCGCGCCGAAATCCAGCTTGCCCAAGGTCTACGAGGCCACGCTGGCGACGCCGCTGCGCGGCGACGAAGCCGCGCTGTTTGCCAGCGGCACGCTGCTGCTGGAATCGGAGACCACGCCGCTGGCGCCCGCGCTGCTGGAGGTCGTCGACCCCACGCACGCGCGGCTGACGCTGACCGAGGGCCGCTACCACCAGGTGCGGCGCATGTTCGCCGCGGCCGGCAACCACGTGGAGGCGCTGCACCGCAGCCAGGTGGGCGGGTTGACGCTCGGGGATGTGGCCGAAGGGGCGTGGCGTCCGCTCGATGCCGGCGATCTCGAGCGGGTGTTTGCCGCCGCATGAGCGCACCTGCAGCGCTGCCGTTCCGGCCGGCCGCGGTGCTGTTCGACATGGACGGCCTGTTGCTGGAGAGCGAGCGGGCGATCCTGGATTGCCTGCGCGACGCCGCCGCTGCGCAGGGCGCGGACATCGCGCCCGACTGGTGGCTGCGGATGATCGGGCATGCCGACGCGCATTGCCGTGCCCTGTTGTCGGAACGCATCGGCGCCGATGCCGCCATCGCGCTGCTGGAACATGGCCACGCGCGTTACGTGGCGCTGGCCGAGGCTGGCCTGCCGCATCGGCCCGGTGTCGCGGCGCTGCTGGACCTGCTGGATGCGCATGGCGTGCCGCGCGCGGTCGCGACCACCACCCGCAGCCCGCTGGCGCCGCGCAAGCTGGCCGCCGCCGACCTGCTGCATCGCTTCGACGCGGTCTGCACCGGCAGCGATGTCGCGCAGCCCAAGCCAGCGCCCGATGTCTACCTGCTGGCGGCGCGTTGCCTGGACGTGGCGCCGGCCCGCTGCCTGGTGCTGGAGGACTCGCCGACCGGGGTGCGCGCGGCACTCGCCGCGGGCATGACCCCGATCCAGGTGCCCGACCTGCTGGCGCCGGACGACGCGGTGCGCGCACTCGGCCATCGCATCGCGGGCTCGCTGGGCGAAGTGCAGGGGATGCTGGCGCCGTTGCTGCGCGGTGGTTGATGCGGCGGCCGACGCGGTCGCGATGGCTTTTGCCCGGTCACGGATGCGTCAGTGCGGCTCGTCGGCATGCGCCAGCATGTCCACCAGCATGTCGCGGACATGCGCATCGGCCGCCGCGTAGAGCACCTGGCGCTGCTGGCGCACGCCACGGACCAGGCGCGCGCCGCGCAGCAGGCGCAGGTGATGACTGACCAGCGGCTGCGAGGCGCCGGTGCGGCGCGCGATCTCGCCGACGGGCAATGGCGCGTCAAGACAGCTCAGCAGCACCCGCAGGCGGGTGGGGTCGCCCAGCAGGCGGAAGGTCTCGGCCAGCACCGTGAGGCGGGGGTCGTCGATGGCATTCACCGCGCCTGTCCGGGTGCCGCGTGGTCGTGCGAACCATGCGCGTGGCCGTCGTGGCCGTCACCGCGATGCGCGGCATCGTTGTCGTCGTGGCCGTGCGCGTGCGTGGCGGCGTGTCCATGTGCGTGTGGAGTTGGAGCGCGCATCGCGCGGCCGTGTTCCAGCGCGCAGTGCGTTGCCGGCGCGTGCACCACCTCGACCGTGGTGTGGCCGATCTCGAACCGCGTCGCCAGCGCCTGCTTGACCGCCGGCACCACGCGCGCGGGGTCAGCGCCCTCGGCCAGGGTCAGTTCCAGCGTCGCCAACACCTTGCCCGAAGTGATCGACCACACGTGCACGTGGTCGACCGCCGCCACGCCGTCGACCCCGCCCGTGAGGTGTCCGCGCAGCGCCTCGATGTCGATGCCCGGCGGCGTGCCTTCCATCAGGATCTGGAACGCGCCGCGCAGCAGCGCCCAGGCGCTGCGCAGGATCAGCAGGCAGACCAGCACCGAGAGGATCGGGTCGATCGGCATCCAGCCGGTGAAGTGGATCACCAGCGCCGCGACGATCGCCGCGACCGAGCCCAGCAGGTCGCCGAGGACATGCAGGGTGGCGCCGCGGATGTTGACGTGCGCCTGGTCGCCGCGGTGCAGGATCCAGAACACCAGGCAGTTGACCAGCAGGCCGACCACCGCGACCGCCAGCATCGGCCCGGCCAGTACCTCGCCCGGGCTGCGCAGGCGCTGCACCGCTTCCCAGGCGATCCATGCCACCAGCGCGAACAGCGTGATCGCGTTGACCAGGCCCGCCAGCACCTCGAAGCGCAGGTAGCCGAACGTGCGCCGCGCATCCGACGCGCGCCGGCCGATGCGGAACCCCACCCAGGCCAGCAGCAGCGCGGCGGCGTCGGTCAGCATGTGGCCGGCATCGGCGATCAGCGCCAGCGAGCCCGACAGTACGCCGCCGACGACCTCCACCAGCATGAAACTGGCCGTCAGCAGGAAGCCTGTCAGGACCACGCGCTCGTTGGCGGCCGACACCGCCGGCGCGTGGCTGTGGGCGCCGTGGTCGTGGTCGTGGCGATCGTGGTCGTGATGCTCGCTGGCTTGGTGCGGGGCGTGGGGCATGGCAGCTTGAACCGGTCGATCGTAGCTGCGACATATAAACACATGTTTATTATTTGGTGAAGCGCCGTGCATCGGACCGGGCGGAGGGTGCGCCTGGGTCCGGGCTTGTCCCGGCGCGGAATCGGCGCCTTCCTGCGCCTTCATTGCCGGCATCGCCCGCGAAAGCCCGGCAGCGGCACGCCAGGAGATGCCGACGACACTGCATGCACTGCGCCAGGCGCGCGAGAATGCGCGCATGACCGATCCGCTGCCGTCCGCCGCGTTCCCACCCGCCGTGCCTGCGCTGCGTCCGCTACCCGACACGCCGACGATCGGTATCGTCGGCAGTGCCGGCGCCTACGGGCGCTGGCTGCGCGGTTTCTTCGAGGACCGCATGGGCCTGCGGGTGCTGGGTTTCGATCCGGCCGCGGCGGACAGCGATCCACTCGAACACCTGCTCGATGCCGCCGACGTGCTGCTGTTCGCCGCGCCGATCCGGGTCACCGTCGCGGTGATCGAGGACTGCGTCGCGCGATCGCGCGGGCGCGAGCAGGGCCGGCTGTGGTTGGACGTGACCTCGCTCAAGCAGGCGCCGGTCGCGGCGATGCTGCGCTCGCGCGCCGAGGTGGTGGGCCTGCACCCGATGGCCGCGCCGCCGAAATCGCCGACCTTCGCCGGCCGCGTGGTGGTGGT
>JAFAFY010000118.1 GCA_023423235.1 Pseudomonadota bacterium | reverse complement strand
CCGGCGTCCTTGTAGGCGTAGTAGACCGAGCCGTGGAACTCGTTGGTACCCGACTTGGTGACCGCGTTGACCGATGCGCCAACGGCGTCCTGGGACACGTCGTAGTCGCTGACCTTGATGTCGTAGGCGGCGATGGTGTCGACTGAGATCGGCGAGTTGGTGTACGGCATGCCGTTGGAATTCAGGCCGAAGGGGTCGCCCTGCGACAGGCCGTCGACCGAAATCGAGTTGAAGCGGTTGTTGACGCCGGCGACCGAGATCGCGCCGGAGGCCTGGTCGATCACCGAGATGCGCGGATCCAGGCGGGCAACGTCGTCAAGCGAACGCGAACCCTGGGGGGTGATTTCCAGCTTGCGACCATCGACCGCGGTGCCGACGCCCTTGTTGTCGGAGGTGAAGACCTCCGAGCCGGCCACGGCGACAGCGGTCACGGTGCCCAGCGTGGTGATGTCACCGGTGAGCGATGCATTCACCGTGCTGACCTGGTTGAGGCTCAGGTAGACGTTGTCCTCGGTCCGCGTGCCCTCGCCGGCCTTGGTAACGGTGATGGTGTAGGGGCCGCCAACGCGCAGGCCGCGGGCGCTGTAGCGGCCGCTGGCATCGGTGGTGGCGCGGCTGACCGTGCCCGACTCGGTGTGGACGATGGTGACGTCCGCGCCGGCAACCGGCTGGCCGCCGGCGCCGAGCACCTGGCCGCCGACGCCGGAGGAGGTGCTCTGCGCAAAAGCGGGAGCAGCGGCAAGTGCGACGATCAGGCCGAGCGACAACTTGGAAAGTCGAGCGCGATGCGAGTGGGTCATGGTGAATAGCCTCGGTGCGTGGTGATTGATGCGCGCGGCCTCGCAGGCACGCGGCAAAAGGGAACTAAGAACGTGGGGGCCCCTGCCGGACGGCACTCGGGCCGTTCGCGGTTAACAACAGATTAACATGGTAGCCAATGAAAATTACAGTCCAGTGACAGCGGATTGGGCATATAAGCCACTGACTACGCTCGTTTTTACCCGCCGGGCTTAACAATCGGCCCTAAGTGCTTGTCTTGCCTGCGTCACGCTGCATGCACGGACTCAGGTCGGGGCGCCGTTGTTGAGGAACCCCACCACCCCGTCAAGCAGCATCTGCACCGAGATGGCCACCAGCAGCATGCCCATCAGCCGCTCGATGGCGGTGAGCGCGCGCAGCCCGAGCAGCTTGTAGAGCCAGGTCGCCGAGAACAGGATGGCGGCCGTCGCGCCCCAGGCGATCAGCAGGGCCAGGCTCCATTCGCCGAGACGGTCGGGCTCGTTGCTGCCCATCAGCATCACCGCCGCCATGCCCGAGGGACCAGCGACCAGCGGGATCGCCATCGGCACGATGAAGGGCTCGCCATCGGGGATCTCGCCCATCAGGCCCTCCGGCGGCGGGAAGATCATGCGGATGCCGATCAGGAACAGGACGATGCCGCCGGCGATCGCCACCGACTCCTGGCGCAGGTGCATGATCTCCAGCGCGTACTTGCCGGCCCACAGGAACAGCATCAGCACCAGCAGGGCGATCAGCAGTTCGCGCGCCAGCACCACGCGCTGACGCTGCGGGGTCAGGCGCCGCAGCATGCTCAGGAACACCGGAATATTGCCCAGCGGGTCCAGGATCAGGAACAGCAGCAGCGCAGCCGAGGCGATGGTCATGGAACCACCGTCGGGGCACCTGCAGGGCCATGCGCGGGCCGCCACAGCTGGCCACGGTGTGCGGCACCGGCCGCCGACAGCAGGGTCACGCAGTCACGGGCGCTGGCGCCGGGGTCGCGGGCCACGCTGTCCTCGGCCTCGACATGCGCGCGTGCGCGCAGCGGCGTGCGCAGCGGCGGCGGGCACAGGCCGCTGACGCGTATCCGCGACCCCGCCAGCTCGGCGTCCAGCATGCCCACCATCGCCGCCACACCCGCCTGGGCGATGCCGTACCCGCCCCAGTAGGCGCGCGCGACCCGCGCGGGGTCGTCGATGGCGAACACGACCGCGCCATCGGGCGCCTGTCGCAGCAGCGGCAGGCAGGCCTGGGTGAGCCACCAGCGCGCGGTGAGATTGACGTGCAGCGCACGCGCGAACTCGGCCGGATCGGTGTGTTCGAGCGGGGTCAACCCCGGGAAGTGCGCCGCGCAGTGCAGCACGCCGTCCAGACGTCCGAGGGCACTGTCGATGCGTGCCGCCATCTCGGCGTAATCGTCGGCCGATGCACCCTCCAGGTCCAACGGGTACAGCAGCGGTGCGATGCCGCGCGCGGCCAACGCATCGTGCAGGCGGTTGAGCCGCGGCACCTTGCGGCCCAGCAACACCAGCTGTGCGCCGGCATCGGCGCAGGCCTGGGCTGTTGCCGCGCCAAGCGCACCGTGCGCGCCGACGACCAGGATCACCCGGCCGGCCAGCACACCACCCTGTCCGTCGGGGACCGGTTGCGCCTGGCTCACGCCCCGCGCACCTCTGCAATCATGCGCGCCAGTTCGCCCGACTCGTGCAGTTCCAGGGTGATGTCGCAACCGCCGATCAGCTCGCCGTGCAGGAACAGCTGCGGGAAGGTCGGCCAGTTGGAGAAACGCGGCAGGTTGGCGCGGATCTCCGGCTCGGCCAGCACGTTGACGGTGTGGAAATCCAGTTCCGAGGCACCGGCAGCCTGCAGCGCCTCGACCGCCCGGCTGGAGAAACCGCACATCGGAAACTGCGGGGTTCCTTTCATGAACAGCACGATGGCATGGCTGTCGATCTGGGCCTGGATGTCCTCGAGGATCGTCACGTGGGAACTCCTGCAGCATCGCCTCGCCGACACGCCGGCCGGCGGGGCGATGGGGTTTAGAATCGCGGCATTCTACCGCGTCGCCATCACCGCGACCCGCGCGGCACGCCCGCCGCCCGTCACAGGACGCCGCCGCCATGCCTTTCGAACTGCCCGACCTGCCCTACGCCCACACCGCGCTCGAGCCCCACCTGTCGGGCGAAACCGTCGCGCAGCACCGGCAGCACCAGCGTGCGCACCTCGAGCGTCTCGATGCGCTGCTGACGGGCGACGCGCTGGACGGGTCGCCGCTGGAAGCGGTCGTGCGCAAGGCCCAGGGCGAGGTCTTCGAGCACGCCGCCCAGGCCTGGAACACCGCCTTCTACTGGCATTCGCTCAAGCCGACCGCTGCTGGCGGCGGGGGGGCGCCGGCTGGACGCCTGGCGGAAGCCGTCGCCAGGCAGTTTGGCGACCTGGAGACCTTGCGCGCACGCTTCGATGCCCTGGCGATGCGCCTGTTCGGGGCCGGCTGGGTCTGGCTGCTGCAACGTCCCGATGGCCGCCTGGCACTGGCCTCGACCGCAAACGCGGCGACGCCGATCACGGGCGCGGACGTGCCGCTGCTCGCGGTCTGCCTCTGGGAGCACGCGTGGTACCTGGACTATCGCGACAACCGTGCCCGCTATCTCGAGGCGTTCTGGCACCTGGTCAACTGGGAGGCGGTGGCCGCGCGACTGAAGTGATGCCGGGTCGGCATCTGCGCGCACTGACCAGGCCTGGCAAGCGTGGCGCCATGGCCAAGCCACCATCGCCGCCGGAAAGCAGGATCTTCGCCGGCAATCAGCCCTGGCGTTCGCGCAGGCGTTGCACCACCGGTGCCACCTGCGATTGCCGGCCCAGCGCGTCGCCAACCGCCTGCAGGCGATCGGCCAGCCGTTCCGGGGTGTCGGCGCGCAGCGTCGCGTGCCCGACCTTGCGGCCGGCGCGCGGCGTCTTGCCGTAGTCGTGCCAGTGCCCGCCCGGGGTTTCCAGCACCGGCGCGGCCTCGGGCATCGCGCCGATCCAGTTGAGCATGCAGGCGACGCCGCGCATGCCCGTGTCGCCGAGCGGCAGGCCCAGCACCGCGCGCAGATGGTTCTCGAACTGCGAGGTTTCCGCGCCCTCGATCGTCCAGTGCCCGGAGTTGTGCACGCGCGGCGCCATCTCGTTGGCAAGCAGTTGGCCGTCGCGGCAGAACAGTTCCAGCGCGAACACGCCGACGTAATCCAGGCGCTCGGCGATGGCGCGCGCATGTGCGACCGCGGTCGCCGCGAGATCGGGCGCGACCGTTGCCGGCGCCAGGCTGGCCGACAGCACGCCATCGACATGCCAGTTCTGGGTCAGCGGCCAGGTGCGGAAGTCGCCATCGCGGCCGCGCACGGCAACCACGCTGATCTCGCGCTCGAAGGC
>JAFAFY010000115.1 GCA_023423235.1 Pseudomonadota bacterium | reverse complement strand
CCAGCCCGGGGCGCAGGTACAGGTGGAAGGTGTTGCCGAGGATGATCTCGGCGCCGAGGCCGCGCACCTGTTCGGGGAAAACGCCCTTGACCGAGCCGTAGGTGCCGACCGGCATGAAGGCCGGCGTCTCCACGGTCCCACGCGGGAAGGTCAGGCGGCCACGGCGTGCCGCACCATCGGTGGCGAGGAGCTGGAAGGACATGCGGCTCATGGGTGGGCTCCGTTAGCCCACAGCAACATCGCATCCCCATAGCTGAAGAACCGATAGCGCGCGTCGACCGCATGGGCATACGCATCCAGGATGCGTCCGCGCCCGGCGAAGGCCGAGACCAGCATCAGCAGGGTCGATTCGGGCAGATGGAAATTGGTCACCAGCGCATCGACGCTGCGGATGCGATAGCCGGGGAAAATGAAGATCCGCGTCTCGCCGGCGAAGGGATGCAGTTCGCCGTCGACACTGGCGCTTTCCAGCGCGCGCACCACCGTGGTACCGACCGCGATCACGCGACCGCCAGCCTCGCGCGTGCGCCGGATCTGCGCGATCAGGTCGGCGCCGACGTTCAGCCATTCGCTGTGCATGCGGTGCTCGCGGATGTCGTCGACCCGCATCGGCAGGAAGGTGCCGGCGCCGACATGCAGGGTGACGTGGCCGAACTGCACGCCGCGCGCGCGCAGGGCCACCAGCAGCGCGTCGTCGAAATGCAGGCCTGCGGTCGGTGCCGCGACCGCACCGACCTCGCGCGCGAACACGGTCTGGTAGCGCTCGGCGTCGTCCTGGCCCGGCTCGCGGCGGATATACGGCGGCAGCGGCATGCGCCCGGCCTTGAGCAGCCACGATTCCAGCGCGTCGTCCACCTCGAA
Organism: Pseudomonadota bacterium; assembly: GCA_023423235.1. Lineage (GTDB taxonomy): Bacteria > Pseudomonadota > Gammaproteobacteria > Xanthomonadales > Xanthomonadaceae > Luteimonas. The sequence goes on along the minus strand of JAFAFY010000115.1, from coordinate 3,040 downwards.
GCGCAGGTGGTAGAAGCCCTCGTCGCGCGAGAGCACCTCGGCCTCGCCGCCACCGTCGAGCACGATGCGCCCGCCGGGTTTCGGCGCCTTGCTGGCACCGATCTGCGCGCGCGCCTCGTTGCCCGGCAACAGGCGCTCGATCAGGATCTCCACCCGCCCGCCGCTGGCCTTGTGGCCGAACAGCCGCGCCGGGATCACCCGGGTGTCGTTGAACACCAGCAGGTCGCCGGGCTGCAGCAGCGCCGGCAGGTCGCGGACCTGGCGATCGGCGAACGCGGCATCTCCCGGGGGCACCACCAGCAGGCGGCTGGCGGAACGCTCGGCCAGCGGCGCCTGCGCGATCAGGTCCTCGGGCAGTGCGTAGTGGAAATCGGACTTCTTCAAGACGGGCGCAGCGCGGCGGAACGGCCCGATAGTGTAGTGAAACGCTTGCTTTCGGTCTTTTTCGGGATCTGATCAGCACGATCTCGCAGTTCCCTTCCTCCGCATGCGGGGGGTGAGGACGGCCTGCTTGCGCGGCATTGCCGCGCAGGTCGACCGAACGCCCGGCGGCGGCGCCGGGCCGGACAGGTGCCCGAAGGGCGGATAGGGGCGCTTCGCCCTCCCCCCAACCCTCTCCCGCTGTACAGACCGGAGACAAGGTGGACACCTGTTCGGAGACATGGTGGACGGGAGAGGGGCGTCAGTGTCTTCCGCCTGCGGCTGGATCGCGCCTGCCTTTGTGCCCTCACCCCACCATCGGCGTCCGCCGATGGTCCTCCGCTCTCCCGCCGGGCGGGAGACGAGCGTCGATGTCTTCCGCCTGCGGCTGGATCGCGCCTGCCATTGTGCCCTCACCGCACCATCGGCGTCCGCCGATGGTCCTCCCCTCTCCCGCCAGGCGGGAGAAGGGCGTCGGCGTCTTCCGCCTACGGCGGAAGACAGCTCTATCTCTCGAACTTGGTGGAGAGGATGATCGACGAGGTGGTGCGCTCGACGCCTTCGATCGCGCCGATGCGGTCGGTCAGCACGTCCATGTCCTCCACCGTCGGCACCACGCCCAGTGCCACCAGGTCGTAGGGGCCGCTGACCGAATGCAGCGTGCGCACGTCGCTGATGGCGCGCAGTGCGGTGACCACCGGCGTCATCTGCCGCGGACGCACGGTGATCATGATCTGGGCGCGGATGTGGTGGCGCTCGTGGTCCTGGCGCACACGCACGGTGTAGCCACCGATCACGCCCTGCCGCTCCAGCCGCTCGATCCGGCTCTGCACCGTGGTCCGCGACAGGCCCAGGCGCCGGGCGATCTCGGCGGTCGACAGCCGCGCGTTCTCGCGCAGCAGCGACAGCAGCAGCGTATCGGTGGCTTCGCTTTGCATATCCACGGTTTCGATCGGCAATCTGCCGGAATTGTACGGCTTTCCGCCCAATCCGCACCTTCCAGACGACAGAAGCATCGAGATAATGGAGACATCGGCCCTCGCGGCGCACGTCCTGCCGCACCCCGGCGCGGCCGATGCCACGATGCCGTCCGCGCCGACGACGCAAGCCCCACGACCAGCTGCGCGTCGTGGTGATCCCCTTCCGCATTCCGCTCCAGGAGACCGCATGTCCATCATCGACACCCTTGCCCCGCTGCGCGCCCACGGTGGCCAGCGCCGCACGACCGGCCTCGACGATGCGCAGCTGCGCGCGTTCGCCGCATCGCACCCCGAGCTGGGCGAGGCCATCGATGCCGCCGCGGCCGAATACGCCCGCGCGCGCGCGGAATTCCCCGAGCTGCTGGACGTGGACGAAGCGGCGCAGGTGCAGGCCGTGCAGGCCGGCTACGTGAATTTCTACCCCGGCGACGCGGTCAATCCCTACGTCGCGCTGGCCGCGCGCGGCCCCTGGATCGTGACCCTCAAGGGCGCGGTACTGCACGACTCGGGCGGCTACGGCATGCTCGGCTTCGGCCACACCCCGGCCAAGGTCATCGAGGCGATGGCGCGGCCGGTGCCGATGGCCAACATCATGACCCCCAGCCTGTCGCAGCTGCGGCTCGAGCGCGCGCTGCGCCGCGAGATCGGCCACACCCGCGGCAACGATTGCCCTTACAGCCACTTCCTGTGCCTGAACTCGGGCTCCGAATCCGTGGGCCTGGCCGCGCGCATCGCCGACATCAACACCCGCCTGCAGACCGACCCGGGCGGCCGCCACGCCGGCCGCGCGATCAAGCGCGTCGTGGTCAAGGGCAGCTTCCACGGCCGCACCGAGCGCCCGGCGCTGTACTCGGACTCCTCGCGCGCGACCTACCTGAAGTATCTCGCCAGCTTCCGCGGCGAGGACTCGCTGATCACCGTGCCGCCCTACGACGTCGAGGCGCTGCGCCAGGTGTTCGCCGATGCCGAGGCCAACGACTGGTTCATCGAGGCGGTGTTCCTGGAGCCGGTGATGGGCGAAGGCGACCCCGGTCGCGCATTGCCGCCGGCGTTCTATGCCGCCGCGCGCGAACTCACCGCCGCGCACGAGAGCCTGCTGCTGGTCGACTCGATCCAGGCCGGCCTGCGCGCGCACGGCGTGCTGTCGGTGATCGACTACCCCGGCTTCGAAGGCCTGGACCCGCCGGACATGGAAACCTACTCCAAGGCGCTCAACGCCGGCCAGTACCCGCTGTCGGTGCTGGCGGTGGGCGAGCGCGCCGCCGGCCTGTACCGCAGCGGCGTCTACGGCAACACCATGACCGCCAACCCGCGCGCGCTGGAAGTGGCCTGCGCGGTGCTCGAACAGCTGACCCCCGAACTGCGCAGCAACATCCGCGATGCCGGACGCAAGTCGGTCGAGAAACTGCAGGCGCTGCAGGCCGAGCTTGGTGGCCTGATCACCGGCGTGCAGGGCACCGGCCTGCTGTTCTCCTGCGAGCTGGCCCCGCAGTTCAAGTGCTACGGCGCCGGTTCCACCGAGGAATGGCTGCGCGAACACGGCCTGGGCGTAATCCACGGCGGCGCCAACTCGCTGCGCTTCACCCCGCATTTCGCCATCGGCGACGACGAGATCGACCTGCTGGTGTCGATGGTGGGCA
>JAFAFY010000099.1 GCA_023423235.1 Pseudomonadota bacterium | reverse complement strand
GGCAGTGCGGTCTCGGACTTGATGCGCACGCGCAGCTGGGTGTTGAAGTCCAGCAGCGAGGAGCCATAGCGGCGCATCAGGTTCTCGGCCAGCGCGTCGCCGAACAGCTTGACGTCGGCGTCCGAGGCGCCGCGGCCATGCCGGCCCAGCACCTGGCGCGCGGCGTAGTCGCGGTCGAACATGGTGTCGAACTCGCTGGTGATGAAGCGCTGCAGCGCGCCGCGGTCGCGGGTGAACTCGGCGCGGCGCGATTCCAGCGTGCGCAGCACGCGCTCGCTGTTGCCCAGCACCAGCTGGCTCGGGCTGCCAGCCTGGGTGGCCGGCGTCACCGCCTGCTGGGCGCTGGCGATCACCGGCACGCCGGCGGCGAACGCGGCGGCAAGCGCCAGCGAGAGGCTGCGCCGGAGCACGTTGGTGCGGAGCACGCTGGTACCGAGCACGCGGCTGCGGCGCGGGAGGATCGAAGTCATGGCGGTCATGGGGTCAGTCCTTCATCGAGGGCAGGCGCCTGGCCGGATGCGGGGGCATCGGGCGCGGCGGGGGAATCGGCAGCATCACCGCCACCGCTGAACATGTACTTGCCGACCATCTGCATCAGGTCGACCGCAGGCGAGGTGAACGCGATTTCCTCACCCGGCTGCAGCGCTTCCAGGTCGCCGCCCGGCGACAGGCCGACGTAGCTCTCGCCGAGCAGGCCGCCGGTGAGGATGGCCGCCGAGGTGTCGGCCGGGATCTCGTTGAACCGCTGCTCGATCGCCAGGGTGACGATCGAATCGAACCGCACCGGGTCCAGGTCGATCTTGGTCACCCGGCCGATGGTCACGCCGCCCACCTTGACCGGCGCATTGGGACGCAGCTGGCCGAGGTTGCTGAAGCGGGCCGTCAGCTCGTAGCTGGCGCTGCGGCCGAAGCTGAAGTTGCCGTTGGTCGAGGCCACTGCCAGCACCAGCAGCGAGCCGAGCGCCAGCAGCAGGAACGCACCGACGGCGAACTCGAGACGGGGACCACGCGCGCTTGTCATGGGTGTCACCTTTGAACGGACCGCGGCAGGCGCGGCATTACGGGAAGGAGCGTCGCACCGGCGCCCGGAACCGGCTATGACCGGTGGTCGGGGCCTGTTCCGCGCGCTGCGTGCGACGACGCATGCGTCGGCGCATTCAGCGGAACAGGAAGGCGGACATCACGAAATTGAACATCAGCACCAGCAGCGAGGCGTTGACCACCGCGCGGGTGGTCGCCACCGACGTACCCTCGATCGTCGGCTCGGAATGGAAGCCGACGTAGGAGGCCACCAGCGCCGCCGTACCGCCGAACACCGCGGACTTGGCGAAGGCGCTGAGGAAGTCGCCGCGGAAATCCACCGCGTCGCGCATCGTCTGCCAGAACATGCCGTTGTCGATGCCCAGCACCTGCACCGACTGGAACCAGCTGGCCGACAGCGCCAGGCTGCAGAAGAACGCGGTCAGCAGCGGCACGCAGATCACCGCCGCCCAGAACCGCGGGGCCACGGTCTTGGCCACCGGGTCGATCGCCATCAGTCCGAGCGCGGTGATCTGGTCGGTGGCGCGCATCAGGCCCAGCTCGGCGGCGATCGAGCTGCCGGCGCGGCCGATGAACAGCAGCGCGGTCAGCACCGGTGCCAGCTCGCGGTACAGGCCCAGCCCGACCAGCAGGCTGACCTGGTTGGTCGCGCCGAAGGTCTCCAGCCCGCGGAACGCCAGCAGGCTCAGCGACAGGCCGACGAAGGCGCCGCCCACGGCGATGATCGGCAGCGAGCGCCCGTCGATCTTGTAGATCTCGCGCAGCAGTTCGGCGAAGAAGTCGGCCGTCGGTTTCGATGCGCGCAGCACCGACAGCGAGAACAGACCGGCGCGGCCGATCGAGCGGATCGCATCGATCATGCGGCGGCCGTGCGCGGCGCGCTGTCGAAGGCGATCGGGCCGTCCGGCTGGCCGTGCAGGAACTGCAGCACCAGCGGGTCGCGGCTGGCCTCCAGTTCGGCCGGCGTACCGGAGAACACGATGCCGCGGTTGGCGACCACGATCACCCGGTCGGCGATCGGCAGCGTCTCGTGGACGTGGTGGGTGACGATGATGCTGGTCAGGCCCAGGCTGGCGTTGAGCCGCGCGATCAGGCTGGTGATCACGCCCGAGGCGATCGGGTCCAGCCCGGTCAGCGGCTCGTCGTAGATCATCAGCGGCGGGTCCAGTGCCAGCGCGCGCGCCAGCGCCACGCGTCGGGCCATGCCGCCCGAAAGCTCGCGCGGGTACAGGTCCGCGGCCTGGCGCAGGCCGACCGCGTGCAGTTTCATCGCCACCAGCTGGTCGATGACCGGTTTCGGCAGGTCGGTATGGGTGCGCAACGGCAGGGCCACGTTCTCGGCCACGGTCAGGTCGGTCAGCAGGCCGTTGCCCTGCAGCAGCACGCCGATGCCCTTGCGCAGCGCCAGCAGTGCGCGCGCCTGCTGCGGCACGCGCTGGCCGAACACCTCGACCGTGCCGGCGGCCGGCACCAGTTCCCCGGTCAGCGCCGCCAGCAGCGTCGACTTGCCACTGCCCGATGGCCCCAGCACCGCGGTGATGCTGCCGCGCGGCACCGTCAGGTCGATGTCGCGCAGGATCGTGCGCCCGCCGCGGTCCAGGCGGACCCCGTCGAAATGGACGGCAGCGGTGGTGGGGGCGGCGACGCGCATGCGGAACACGGACCGGTGGGATGCAAAACCTGGGGAGGATGCCCGGCGGTGACTGAATGCCCGCCGAGTGACTGAACCGGATAGTACAGTAATTGCCCGTCGATCTGCGATGGAGGCACATGCGCGGACCGGAAGCTGCGTTGCAATTCCGGCGTGGTGTCCGTGGCCCGACGGATCAATCCACCACAGCGGAACGCCGAAGTGCGCGGGCCAGCGCATGCGCAGGCATGGCGATCGGCAAGGTTTCTTCTGCACATTGGGCGTGAGCCCGCCCAGGGCAGGAACAGGACGCAGGCTGCTGGTACCGCCCGCGGCAACGCGCGGAAAACAGCTGCAACCGCGATCGGACGTGGCGCCGCTCAGCCGGCCATCAGCCCGATCACCAGCGCGTTGATCAGGTCGATGAAGAAACCGCAGACCAGCGGCACGATCAAAAAAGCCTTGGGCGCGGCGCCGTATTCGCGGGTGACCGCGCTCATGTTGGCCACCGCGGTGGCGGTGGAGCCCAGGGTGATGCCGCCGAAGGCCGAGCAGATCACCGCGGCCTCGTAGTCGCGGCCCATGCAGCGGAACACCACCAGCACGGTGAAGGCGACCACCATCGCGATCTGCAGCGCCATGGCCACGGTGATGAAACCCAGCATCGGCTGCAGCGCCCACAGCTGCAGGCCCATCAGCGCCATGGTCAGGAACATGCCCAGGCTGATGTCGGAGATCAGCGCGATGCCCGGCTGCATGTCGTCGAAGCGCCACATGCGTCCGCCGTCGGGCGCCAGCAGGTCGCCGACGCTGCGCAGCACGATGCCCCCCAGCAGGCAGCCGACGAAGGCCGGCAGGTTGAGCCCGGTCATCGCGATCAGGCTGCCGATGCCGTGGCCGAGCATCAACGCCACGTTGAGCCAGAACAGCGCCAGCAGCACGCCGTAGTAGTCCAGCTGCGCGCGTGATTCATCGCCGTAGAGCGTGCCCACTTCCAGGTCGGCGTCGGCCGAGGGCATCACCGGGTGGCGGCGGATCAGCCAGCCGGCGATCGGTCCGCCGATCACGCAGGCGGCGATCAGGCCGATCATGTTGGCGGCCAGGCCCAGCTCGGCGGCGCCGCGCAGGCCCAGGGTGTCGACGAAATGCGGACTCCAGGCCAGCGTGGTGCCGACCCCGCCGGTCAGCGACACCGAGCCCACCATCAAGCCGGTGCGCGGGTCCATGCCGAACAGGCTGGCCAGGGTCATGCCCAGGCCGTTCTGCAGCACCATGAACAGCGACGCCAGCAGCACCAGCACCAGCAACAGGCGGCCGCCGCTGAACAGCGCGCGGATGTTGGAGTTCAGTCCCAGCGCGCCGAAGAAGTACAGCAGCAGCAGGTCGCGCGTGCCCAGGTCGAACTCCACCTGCCACCCGGCCGTGTAGTACAGCGTGCACACCACCGCCGCGCACAGCACCCCGCCGACCACGGGTTCGGGAATGCCGTAGCGGCGCAGCACGCCGATCCGCGCGGCCAGCCCCTTGCCGACGAACAGCAGCAGGATCGCCAGGGTGATGCTGACGAAGGCATCGATGCGCACCAGGTCGTCGGCGCCCGGCAGCAACGCGCCAGGCGTGGGCAGGCGCGGGGTCACGGGAAGCCGGCGTCGGTACCGGTGGCCTCGCGCAGCGTTTCGGTATCGCCGGCGGCGGCCGCATGCGCGGCCAGGTCGGCATGCAGGATGCGGCGGATTTCCAGGATCGCCTGCGCGGCTTCCTGCACGCTGTGGCCGGAGGTGATGACCTTCTCCGATTCGGCGCCGGCCATGTGCGCGCTGCGGTAGGGCACCAGGCCATCGTTGGATTCGGCCAGCGGCACGTCCGGATTGCTGCGGGCGATGATGGTGTTGTAGTGCACGCGTGGGGAGATCGGCAGGTCGGCGGCGGCGCGCACGAACGGATCCTTGGCGCTGAGGTTGTCGATGCTGTTGCTCATGTGGCCGCCATCCGGGCCGTCCTCGCCGCTGGCCAGGGTGGTCAGTGCCTCGTCCACGCCTTCGAGCACGGTCAGCGGCAGGCGCACCAGGCGCGCGATCAGCCGGCCCAGGCGGTTGCCGGCGAAGTCGGTACCGCGCTGCGGGGCGGCGATGAAGATCGCCCGTTCGATGTACGGCGCCGGGCCGAAGCGCAGCATCGGGTCGATGCGCGGGCGTATCTCGGCCAGGCGCTGCGGTTCCAGGTTGTGCGTGGCCATCGCCCAGTCCCACAGCTGCTGGTCGGCGCTGGACACCATCAGCCGTGCGATCACCCCGCCCATGCTGTGCCCGATCACCACCATGTCGCGCGAGGCCGGCGCGGTGCCGATGGGATCGAAATGCGCCAGCGCATTGGCGGTCAGGCGCCGGATCGCGGCGTGGTTGAGCACGATCGGCATGTTGGTCGGGTAGTAGACCTGCCAGACCTGGAAGTTCTGCCGCAGGGATTCGTCGCCCATGACCTCGTTGGCGACGTTGACCCAGGCCTCGGGGCTGCTGGCCAGGCCGTGCAGCATCAGGATGATGCGACGCTCCGGGTCGTAGGGCTGCAGCATGTACAGGTGCGGATGGTCGATGCCGCGCTCGCGCCTGAACAGCGTGCGCAACGACTGCATGTTGAAACCCGAGCGCGCCAGCCACAGGCCGTAGCCGGCGGTGAAGTTGGCGGCCAGCGGCACTTCCTGGCCGTGCAGGGTGATACTGCTGTCGATGTAGGGGTCGTGCACGCTGACGCGCGCGCTGCGTGTCGCCAGGATGCTGTCGAGGTCGTCGCCTTCGAACTGGAACAGCACCGTCAGCGACGGCGACGGCATCTCGCTCCAGGCCGGCGCATGCGGGCGCCGGTGCGGCGGGCCGACGTCGGCCTCGGCGGTGTCGGCTTCGGGCAGCACCGTGGTCACCGGGTCGTCCTCGAGCACGGCGACCAGCTCGGCGCCGAACCCGTCGCGGCGATAGGTGCTGCGCAGGCCCTGGAACGACAGCGACGAGGCCGGCAGCAGTTCCTGCGGCAACTGCGTGCCCTCGGGCAGGCGCACCCGCTCCAGGTCCATGCGCAGGGTCCAGCCGGCCGGGTGGAAGGTGCCGCTGGCATCGCGCTCGGGCGCGGTGCGCGCCAGGTCGGCGAACAGCAGGGTGATGGCTTCCTCGACGGCGTGGTTGTAGTAGTCACGGACCTGGGTCTGGCGGTCCTCGAACGCGCGCTCGCCGGGCGTGCGCGTGCCGAAGAACAGGTAGGCATAGGCGTGCCGCGCCGCTTCCATCCAGGCCTGCAGGCGGGCGTCGTTGACCGCCTGCAGCGCTTCGGGCGGCGCATTGCGCGGCGGCGTGGCCGGCAGTGCGATCGCCTGCTGCAGCCACAGCTCCGACAGCGCCGAGAGCCGGCGCTCGCTGCTGATGCCCGGCACCTCGCGCAGCGCGTCGATGCAGGCGGTCGAGGGTTTCGCGCAGGCATCCACATCCAGGCCGGTGACCTCGATGGTCTGCCAGGTCGCGCTGCTGAGCTCGCCGGTGGTCAGGATGTCGCCGCGCTTGAGGGTGATGTACTCGCCCGCGGTCATCGGCTTGACCGCGACCGAGGGCTTGAACTCCTGCAGGATCGCGCAGCCGCCCAGCAGCAGGCTTGCGGCGATCGGCAGCAGCAGGACGGTCAGGCGGCGCGCGGCGGTGGGCATCACTGGGGTTCTTCCTGCGGGTGGGCGGCGGGCAGGCCGGCACGGATGGCGCGGCTGAAATCCTCACCGCGCGCGTCGGCCGCGCGGGCGCGGGCGTTGATGTGGCCGCGCACGCGCAGCTGCGGGTAGTCGTAGCCGGGCGCCAGCGCGCCGAGATCGTACACGTACTCGGCGAAGTGTCCCGACAGCACCAGGCGGTAGTCCAGCGGCAGCCCCGGCGCGATACGGCGGGCGATCTCGTAGATCACCGTGGTGCAGTTGCTGGTCAGGCTGTTGTAGAAACGCGGCGCGCGCTGCAGGGCGTCGGCCTGGTCCAGATACCCCAGGAACAGGCCGCGCAACTGCGCGCGGTCCAGATCCAGCGCGTACAGGTAGACCTGCTCGCCGCGCGCGTTGCTGCGGGTGCGGATGATGTCGCGCTCGTCGGCGGCGATCAGCACCGCCTCGAACTGGCGGAAGAACCCGCCGATCGCCGAGAAGCTCTCGTCGCGCTCCTTGCGGATCTCGATCGAGAACACCACGCGCTGGCCGTCGTCGAAACCGAACGAGACCAGGGTGTGGGCGATCTGCGGCCCCATCC
>JAFAFY010000085.1 GCA_023423235.1 Pseudomonadota bacterium | reverse complement strand
CGCCCACCAGCCAGAGGCCCGTGTTGGTATTGGCGCGAAACGGATAGACCAGCGACGCGATGCCGACGCCGTCGGTCTCGCGCCAGCCCTCGATGTAGCCAGGGTTGCCTTCGGCGGCCAAGCGCTCGGCGACCGCGATCGCCGCCGGCGTGGCGCCGCTGGCGCGCATCGCCTCCAGCACGCAGGCATCCAGCGGCCCGGTCCCGTCGCGGCAGGCATCGAGTCGGCCTTGCCAAACCGCGTCCGCGCCGATGCGATCGCCAGCGGCCGCGGTGGCCTCCGGCGTGGCGGTCGCCGACGCGGGCGCTGCTTCAGCAGGGGCTGCGGGTGGGGTGGTGGCGGCATCGTCGCTGCGCGGCGTATCGCAGGCGGTCAGCGCCAGCGCGAGCAGGGCGGCCAGGGGCAGGACGTTCGACGGGAGTGCAGGGCGCATGGCGGTCTCGGACGGAAGCAGGGCGGCCAGTATCGCGCGCGTCGATGAACGCGGGAATGCTGCGCATAATGCGCGTCCCTTCCTGTTGCAGGCCCGCGTGCATGGCCACCCTGTCCGGCAAGACCCTGTTCATCACCGGCGCCTCGCGCGGCATCGGCCTGGCGATCGCCGAGCGCGCAGCGCGCGACGGTGCCAACGTCGCGATCGCCGCCAAGTCCGAGGTCGCCAACCCCAAGCTGCCGGGCACGATCCACAGCGCTGCGCGCAGCGTCGAGGCGGCCGGTGGCCGCGCGCTGGCGCTCAAATGCGATATCCGCGAGGAGGACCAGGTGCGCGCAGCGGTCGCCGCAACCGTCGATGCCTTCGGCGGCATCGACATCCTGGTCAACAACGCCAGCGCGATCTGGCTGCGCGGTACCCTCGACACGCCGATGAAGCGCTTCGACCTGATGCAACAGGTCAACGCGCGCGGCAGTTTCCTGTGCGCGCAGGCCTGCCTGCCGCACCTGCTGGCAGCGCCCAACCCGCACATCCTGACCCTGTGCCCGCCGCCGTCGCTGGACCCCAAGTGGTGGGCGCCGCACACCGGCTACACCCTGGCCAAGATGGGCATGAGCTTCGTCACCCTGGGCCTTGCCGGCGAGTTCGGCCCGCAGGGCGTGGCGGTCAACGCGCTGTGGCCGCGCACCCTGATCGGCACCGATGCGCTGAACATGATTCCCGGCGTGACGCGCGGCAACGGCCGCAGCCCGGCGATCATGGGCGACGCCGCGCACGCGATCCTGGTGCGCGAGGCCGCCGGCTTCCATGGCCAGTTCCTGATCGACGACGCGGTGCTGGCCGAAGCCGGCGTCACCGACCTGTCGCGCTATGCCATCGACCCGGACCAGCCGCTGCTGCCAGACCTGTTCCTGGACTGAGCCGGACTGTCGAGGCCGGCCCGCAGCCGGCGCAGGGCGTGGTGTCGCGGCGCGGCGCCGTACAATCGCCGTCCCACGTCATCCGCCACCGCCGCGCCCATGTCCAGTACCCGTGAGCTGCTCGCCCTCGCCCAACGCTACCAGTTGCCCGTCTACCGGCCGCGCGAACTGATCCTCGAACGCGGCCAGGGCGCACGCGTGTGGGACAGCGAAGGCCGCGAATACGTCGACTTCTCCGCCGGCATCGCCGTGTGCGGGCTCGGCCACAACGATCCCGACCTCGTCGAAGCGCTGGTCGAGCAGGCCGGCAAGCTCTGGCACACCAGCAACGTGTTCTACAGCGAGCCGCCGCTGCGGCTGGTGGCCGAACTGGTCGAGGCCAGCGGCTTCGCCGCGCGCGCGTTCCTGTGCAATTCCGGCGCCGAGGCCAACGAGGCCGCGATCAAGCTGGTGCGCAAATGGGCCAGCGCGCAGGGGCGCGGTCCCGAGCGCCGGGTCATCGTGACCTGCCGCGGCAGCTTCCACGGCCGCACCCTGGCGGCGGTCACCGCGACCGCGCAGCCCAAGTACCAGGCCGGCTACGAGCCGCTGCCCGGCGGTTTCCGCTATGTCGACTTCAACGACATCGACCAGCTGGACGCGGCGATGGCCGCCGGCGACGTCGCCGCGGTACTGCTGGAACCGGTGCAGGGCGAGGGCGGCGTGATGCCGGCCGCCGACGGCTACCTGGCCGCGGTGCGCGCGCTGTGCGACCGCCACGGCGCGCTGCTGGCGCTCGACGAGATCCAGTGCGGCATGGGCCGCACCGGCACCCTGTTCGCCTTCACCCAGGACGCCGTGTTGCCCGACATCGTCACCCTGGCCAAGGCGCTGGGCGGCGGCTTTCCGATCGGCGCGATGCTGGCCGGGCCGAAGGTCGCCGAGGCGATGCAGTTCGGCGACCACGGCACCACCTTCGGTGGCAACCCGCTGGGCGCCGCGGTCGCGCGCGTGTCGCTGCGCAAGCTGGCCTCGCCGGAGATCGCCGCCAACGTGATGCGCCAGTCGCAGGCACTACGCGAGGGTCTGGCCGCGCTCGATGCCGAGTTCGGCCTGTTTACCCAGGTGCGCGGTCGTGGCCTGATGCTCGGCGCGGTGCTGCGGCCCGAGCATGCCGGCCAGGCCGCCGCGATCCTCGACCATGCCGCGCGCCGCGGCCTGCTGCTGCTGCAGGCCGGCCCCGACGTGCTGCGCTTCGTGCCGGCGCTCAACATCACCGATGCGGATGTGGCGGAAGGCCTGGCGCGATTGCGCCTGGCAATCTCGGATTACCTCGCCGCACGATGAGCGAGCCCCTGCCCATTCTGCGCCGTCATTGCCAGCGACTGACCGTTACCACGTCCATAGTCTGACCGGCAGCACGCCCGATGCGATCAGCACCGCCGCGCACTGCAATGCAAGCAACACGGCCAAGGTATCGAACGCGCTACTTCCTTGCCGATGTCTTCGCAGCGCCTGGAACATGCCGATCAATAGACCGGCCGGCAACGCGGTCGTGGCCAAGGCCAGCAGCAGGTTGGCGGCAGTGCGGTCGCCCAGCTGCAGAATCGACTGCTGCAGCAGGAACGGCAGTGGCAGGAGCAGGGCGGTGAATCCGAACAGCGGCGCGAACAGCGGATCGGAACGCCGCAGGCGGCCGCGCAGCAGGCGGACCGGGCCGACCACAACGATCCAGGCCAATCCGATCACCCCGGCCAACAGGCTCAGCCACGGCAGCACGACGATCCACGCCGGCACCTGCCGATAGCTGCGCAGCCCATCGGTGACAATACGCGTACCGTCGGCGGCGGTCAGCAGCGCGTGCGACGGTACGGTTCGACCTTCCGCCCGAAACAGCAGGCCACCGACGGGCATCAACCGGCGTTCGTGTCCCGGGAAAGACAGAATGCGCAACTCGGCGCCGTCCCATTTCACCTTGACGAACCAGGTCAGCGCTGCGAGTGGCCCCAGGCTGGGCATCGATACGGGTGTTCTCACGTAGACGCCGCTCCATACGCCGACGTTGCCGGCAGGCGTGTCAACGGGGGTCGCCATGGCGAGCGGCAGGGCGAGCTCGTGCACGAGCAGCGCAGTCAAACGCTCGTAGTCGGCGCTCTCGCTGTCTGTGTTGACGGCGATGAAGAAGGCCGAGCCATGTTCGGGATATACGCACAGCATCGACCAGAAACCCACCGTATTGCCCGGGTGGCAGGCGCCCACCGCGCCGTGGCGGTCGCGACCGACCAGCACGTGGCCGTGACCGAGTCGCAAGCCTGCGCGCGCGGCCTCGGTATCCTTGGCCCGGGTCGGATCGCCTAGCAGCACCGGGTCGATGAACGATCTGCCGTCGACCTTGCCATCCCCCATCAGGAAGCGGGCGAACGTGACCATGTCTGCGGCGGTGGTGGTGAATTGCGCCGCGGGCCGCAGGTAGAGCGGGACGGCCGGCTGTGGGGTGGCCCGCTCGAAGTGTCCCATCGCCAGTCTCGGGTCCGCGTTGCGGCCGGTCTGGTGTGTGAAGCCGAAGGTGCTGTCGTCCATCGACAGGGCAGGCAGCAGGTGCCGGTCGAAGTGGTACTCGTAGCGCGCGCCGGTGACCGCCTCGATCACCATGCCGAGCAATGCGTATCCAATGTTCGAGTAGCCGAAGCGCTCTCCCGGGCGGGTCTGGACCTTCAGCGGCTCACGTGCAAATGCAGCGCGCAGCGGAGTGTCGGCTTCGACTTCGAGGCTGAAGACCTGCCAGAAGCGAAGATTCTCCAGTCCTCCGGTATGCGCCAAGAGATGCCGCACGCGAACCGGATCGCTGTCCTGCCATGGGTTTTCGATCTGGATCTCGGGCAGCAGGTCGGAGACCGGTGTATCGAGCGACAACCGACCTTCCGACACAAGTCGCAGCACGCCGGTCGCCAGCACCGCTTTGGTCACGGAGCCGACGTGTACGCGCGTATCGACATTCAACAGTTCCGCGGTTCTGGCGTCCTTGAGCCCCGCGGCACCGACCGAAATCCTGCCGTCGGCTGTTGTCGTGCCCCAGACCGCGCCCACAAGTCCTTCCTCGCGCAGTATCTGCGTCATCGATGCCTGCAGTTGGCTCGCCGGTGTAGCGGCAAGACCCGGCACCGACGCGACGGTCAGAAGGCACAGGTGCACGGCGCTTTGCAGTCGGCGCAGCGCGCGGACAAAGATGCGAAGCGAGGCGACTTTCATGGCACAGGGTCCGGCCAGGTGCCGGCAAGAGCGATGCTTGCGACCGTCGTACCAGCCACGGCCTCGACCCGGAGGTCAATACCGTGACGTTCGCAAAGGCGTTGCACAATGGACAGGCCGAGGCCAAACCCGGCGCTTTCCTCGCGTTTGACGAATGGCAGGAAGTCGCGCTCATGGATGCCACAACCCGGGTTGGCGATGCGCAGCCGCCCTGCCTCGATATCGATGGTGACGAGGCCTCCCGGGGTATGCGCGAAGGCGTTGCCGATGAGATTGGATAGCAGGATATGCAGCACAGTTGGCGGCAACATCGTACTTGCAGCAGCAGGGACGTCGATCTGCACGTCGATGTCCTTGTGTTCGATCAACGGCGCCTGCTCAACGATTGTGCGCTCCAGGACGGGCAATACCGCCGCCGGCGCGGCAGGTCGAGCGGGGGGTGTCTCCCGCGCTAGCGTCAACAGCGTGGCGATGGTCTGCTCGAGCTGTCCGGCCGAGTGCAGGATGTGCGCGACGCTTTGCCGGCCGGCTTCCGAGAGTCCTGACTCGTTCTCCAGTCGCTCGGCCGCGCCGACGATCACGGCCAGTGGCGTGCGCAGTTCGTGGCTGGCATCACGGGTGAACTCGCGCTCTCGCTCGACAAAGCGCCGCACGCGTGCGAGGAGCGCCTCAAGCGCGCGGGCGAGGACGCCGACCTCGTCGTTGGGGATGCCGCGCGCGAAAGCCGGAGGCAGATGCTCGGGGCCAGCATCGTCGATCAGTGTGGCGAGCTTCGAGAGCGGCGCGGTCGTGCGATACGCCAGCCACCAGCCGAGCAGTAGCGCGAGCAACACCACGACCGCCCCGGACCATCCCAGAAGTTGCAGCAGTTCCCCACGACGCGGACGCACCACCAGCTGTTGGCTGACTTCGGCCACAAGCCACGCGCTTTCTCCAGATCCCGTCGCGCGCAAGGCATGCAGGTGATAATGGCGCCGATGCGCGCCCGGGAACTCCGTGCGCCTTGGTTCATCGCGCAGGGCAGCGGCAATGCCGTCGGGCAGCGACGCGCTGTCCTCGACCACGCGGATCCAGGATTCGCGTGGAGTTGCCCATCGCCCTGTCCGCGCATGTTGTTCCAGCTGTTCGACTGCCTCGCGTTCCAGTATCGCGCGGAAGAGCAGGTCTTCCACCGAATAAGCGAATACGGCCACGTAAAGTCCGAACAGCGCAGCGACGAACAGCGCGAAGCCGGCGAACGTCAGCATCAGCCGATAGCGCAGCCGTCGGCGCGGGCCTGCGCTGGTGCTCATGTGTCGGCCTCGAGGCGGAACCCAACCCCGTGTACGGTCCTGAGCATCGGCACTGCGAACGGGCGGTCCAGTGCCTGGCGCAGCGTGTACAGGTGCGTGCGCAGCGGATCGGACTCGGGCGGCGCGTCGCCCCAGAGCCGTGCGACCAGCTCGCTGCGGGTCAGCGTACGTGGCCAGGCGTCAGCCAATGCCAGCAGCAGCTGCCGTGCGGTGTGCTGGAGCTCAAGTGCGTGTCCGTGGCGCTCGATCAGGCCGCTGCGTCGGTCGATGCGGAGGCTGCCGATGTGCAACACGTGCGAGGTGCCGGCGCGGTGGCGCTGGGACAGTGCCAGACAGCGCGCCAACAGCTCGGCACCGGCGAAGGGTTTGACCAGGTAGTCGTCAGCACCGCTGCGGAACCCCAGCAGCTTGTCCTCAAGCGCATCGCGCGCGGTCAGCATCAGCACTGGGATATGGCGGTCGGCCTGTGCGCGCAGACGCTCGCAGACACGCAGGCCGTCCAGCCCAGGCAGGCCCAGGTCCAGCACCAGCACATCGGGCGGGTCGGCCAATGCCGCCTGGAGTCCGCTGCGGCCGTCGGCGGCGAAACTGGCGGCAATGCCGTGACCGGCGAACATCGCCGCCAGGTTGCCGCGCAATGCCGGGTTGTCCTCGACCACCAGCAGGCGCAGGGCGGGCGTGTCCATGGTCTCAGCCGTCAATTCGCTTCAGGAGAGTCTCAGCCTGTTCCATCCCCGGCGTGGCTTCCAGTACCTGAAGTACCAGGGCGCGCGCTTGCGCGCGCTCGCCCAGGCGCAGGTGCGCGTCGGCGGCAGCCAGCGCCAGCCGCGGCTCGTCCATCCACGGTAGCGCCAGTTGCATCGTCTGCAGCGCGGGGCGCAGTGCGGCCGCGTCGTCGCCGGCCGCCTGCGCCTGATAGTAGCCGAGCATGCCGATCAGCTCGATGTGATAGGGCGTGCGATCTCGCGCCAGTGCTGCAGTCGTACCGGCGATGTCGCCGCCGCGCAAGCGCTCGACCAGGGCCATGCTCGACTCGTCGCGCCATGGCGCGCGTGCGACCGGCGTTCGGCCCAGCGCACGCACGATGGCCTCGGCCACGGCAGCGGTCGAGTAAGGGTTCTGGCCGGTGATCAGGCGCCCGTCGACGACCAGCTTCGGCATCATCAGCGGGGCCTCGTCCCACACCGCGCCGCGCCCACGCAGCGCGTCTTCCAGAAGCCACGGGAACCCGGCGCTCCACTTCTTGCCGAACAGCGCTTCTTCCTCGTTGCTGAAGCCCGTCATGCGCCGGCCGGCAACCAGTGCGCTGCCGTCGGCCAGGCGCACGTCGACCAGTGCGGCGGGACCATGGCAGACTGCGGCGACAACCGCGTTGTTGCGCCAGACATCGGCGAGCAGACGCTTCAAGCCAGCGTGGCGCGGCAGGTCGAACATCGAGCCCTTGCCGCCGACCACATATACCGCGGCGTAGTCCTCGGCGCGCAGCGCGTCGATGCGGCGGGTCTCGGCCAACTGCTGCATTGCGCCGGCGTCAGCCAGCAGGGCGGCGTTGAAGGGTTCCTCTGGGTTGTATCTGTCGGCCTCGATCGCGCCGCCCTGCGGGCTGGCGACTTCAACCGCCAGGCCGTTGGCCTTGAAGATCAGCCAGGCTTGGGAGAGTTCGTCGAACTCGTAGCCGGGGCGGGTCCTGCCGGCATCGCGGCCTTCGCCGCTGAGCACGATCAGGACGGTATCGTCGGCCTGTGCGCGGGCCGCCGGCAGGAGCAGCGACACGGCGAGGACGCAGGGCAGGAAAAAACGCAACATGAGGTAACTCCGGGCGTGGATGATCGAAGGAGGATCGCGCTGCGACATCAAGCAGACTTCAAACCAGGTCTTCGGGCATCCACGCGCCGCGGCGTGAGACCTTTTACCCCACGCTAAAACGCTTCAGCACCCGCCGAAGCGACCGCGCGTCGTGCACGGTGTCGGCATGCAGCCCGGCGGCGCGCGCGCCCTGAACATTGGCGAACACGTCGTCGACGAACAGGGTCTGCTGCGCGGCCACGTCGAAATGCGCCAGCGCCTTGTCGAAGATCGCGCGGTCGGGCTTGCGCACGCCCAGCGCGCCGCTGCACAGCACCCGGCCCTCGAGCGCAGGAAACAGTGGTGCGACGATGCCACGCATCGCTTCGGCCATCAGCGCGCCGTTGTTGCTGAGCACGCCGATCGGCATGCGCGCGGCGAGGGCGGTCACCTGCGCCAGCACTGCACCGTCGGCGTGGTTGCCGGCCACGCGAGAGGCGATCCAGGTGGCCGCATCGATCGTGCAGCCCAGGCCATCGCCCAGGCGCTGCAGATAGTCGGGCGTGTCGATTTCGCCGCCGTCGTAGGCGCGCTCCAGCCCGGATTCGAACAGCACGGCGGTGATCTCGGCGGCGCTGCGCCCAGATGCACGCACCAGCGCGGCGATGCGGCGTTCGTGCGCGTAGTGCGCCAGCACGCCGTCGAAATCGAACAGCACCAGCCGCAGCTCGGGAGGCGTCACGCGCTGGCGACTTCGGCGAACGCTTCGCGCGCCGCCGCCAGCGTCGCCTCGATCACCGCGGCATCGTGCGCCGAGGACATGAAGCCAGCCTCGAACGCGGACGGCGCCAGGAACACGCCGCGTTCGAGCATCGCGTGGAAGAAGCGGTTGAACGCGGCGCTGTCGCAGGCGACGGCCTGGGCATAGGTGTCGACAGACGCGGCGTCGGTGAAGAACAGGCCGAACATCGCACCGACGCGGGTGGTGGTGAACGGCACGCCGGCCTCGCGCGCCGCGGCCTCCAGGCCATCGCACAACCGCGCGGTGCTGGCCTCCAGCGCGTCGTGGAAGCCGGGCGCGGAGACGAGCTCCAGCATCGCCAGCCCCGCGGCCATCGCAATGGGATTGCCGCTCAGCGTGCCGGCCTGGTAGATCGGCCCGGCCGGCGCGATCTGCTGCATCAGCGCGCGGCGGCCGCCATAGGCCCCGACCGGCATGCCGCCACCGATGATCTTGCCGAAGGTGCTGATGTCCGGGGTCACGCCATAGCGCGCCTGCGCGCCGCCCAGCGCCACCCGGAACCCGGTCATCACCTCGTCGAAGATCAGCAGTGCGCCGTGCTGCGTGCACAGGTCGCGCAGGTGCTGCAGGTAGCCCTCGCGCGGCGGCAGGCAGTTGGCGTTGCCGACCACCGGTTCGATGATCAGCCCGGCGATGTCGGCGCCGGCCCTGTCGAACAGCGCGGTCGCGGCGTCGAAGTCGTTGTAGGGCAGGGTCAGGGTTAGGTCGGCCAGCGCCTTGGGCACGCCCGGCGAGGTCGGCACGCCGAAGGTCAGGGCGCCGCTGCCGGCCTTGACCAGGAACGAGTCGCCGTGGCCGTGGTAGCAACCCTCGAACTTGACGATGCAGCTGCGGCCGGTCGCGCCGCGCGCCAGCCGGATCGCCGACAGCGTCGCCTCGGTACCGGAATTGACCATGCGCACCATCTCGCAGGAAGGCACCAGCGTGGTGATGCGCTCGGCCATCGTCACCTCGGCCGGGCACGGCGCGCCGAACGACAGGCCGTCGCCAAGCGCGCGCTTGACCGCCTGGCGGACCGCGGGATGGTTGTGGCCGACGATCATCGGTCCCCACGAGCCGACGTAGTCGATGTAGCGGTTGCCGTCGACGTCGAACAGGTACGGTCCGTCGGCGCGCGCGACGAAGAACGGCTCGCCGCCGACCGACTTGAACGCGCGCACCGGTGAGTTGACGCCGCCCGGCAGCAGGGTCGTGGCGTGCTGGAACAGGGCATGCGAACGGGAAGTGTCCATCGTGTCTCCGGAAGTCGGGAAAGGCGCGGCGTGTGCAGGACCGTCGTGGTCAGCTGCCACGCAGGTCGGCGGGCAGGTCGGAAGCGGGCAGCCCAGGGTCGGGCGGATCGAAGCAGGCGCGGTAGGCGCGCGCCGCGGCCACCGGGTCGGGCGCGTCGAACACGCCGCTGATCACCGCCACCAGGTCGGCGCCGGCCGCAACCAGCGTGCGCGCATTGTCCGGGGTGATGCCGCCGATCGCCACCCGCGGCACGCCCAGGCCTGCGCTCGCCTGCAGCAACGCGGGCGATGCGCGCCGCGCCAGCGGCTTGGTCGAGGACGCGAAAAAAGCCCCGAACGCCACATAGCTGGCGCCCGCCGCGACGGCGGCCCGGGCCAGTGCGGCGTCGTCGTAGCAGGACGCGCCCAGCAGCGCATCGGCGCCGAGGGCATCGCGCGCGGCCGCAAGTGCGCCGTCGCCCTCGCCCAGGTGCGCGCCGTCTGCGCCCAGTTCGGCCGCCAAGTGCCAGTCGTCGTTGACCAGCAACGGCACGCCGGCGTCGCGGCACAACGGCAGCAGTGCCTGCAGCTGGCGGCGGCGCAATCCGGCGTCCGCCGGCTTGTTGCGGTACTGCAGCCAGGTCGCCTGCGGCAGCACCGCGGCAACGCGCGCCAGCAGGCGCGCGGTATCCGCTTCGTCGGGCGTCAGCAGGTACAGCCCGCGCGGCTGCGCACGTGTGGTGGTTGCGTTCATCTCGTGGGTTCCGGTGCGGAGAGGGGAATGGGACAATGCCGGCCCCCGCTTCCCTGGCCCGGCATTATCCGATGAACGATTCCACCCAGCAGGCCGCATTCCGCACCTGGATGTGCGTCGTCTGCGGTTTCATCTACGACGAGGCCGAGGGCATTCCCGACGAAGGCATCGCGCCAGGCACGCGCTGGGAGGATGTGCCCGATACCTGGACCTGCCCCGACTGCGGCGTCACCAAGGACGACTTCGAGATGATGACGCTCTGAGGCGTCGGGTCTTTCGCGGCGCGTCGCGGCGGGTCGTTTCCGCGGGCGCGCCTCAATGGCGCCATGCGCGCCCGCCGCCGCACTGCACCAGCGCCTCGCGCACGAGCGCCGCGTCGCCGGCCTCGGGGTTGCGCTGCAGGTAACGCCCCAGGTCCTCGCGCGCGCCGGCGGTATGCCCGAGCTGCACATAGCCCAGGCCGCGCTCGCGCAGCGCATCGGGCGCATCGGGCAGCAGCTTGAGGACCCGGTCGGCGCAGCGTACCGCACGCGGCCAGTCCTCGCGTTCGCGGTAGACGCCGTGCAGGTTGCGCAGCATCCGCGTGAGCATCGTCCGGTGCGAGGCCGGATGCAGGATCTGCAGCAACGCGTCGTCGTCGGGTGCATCGCCGCCCAGGTGCGGCCGCGCGCGATCGCGCAGTTCGTCGATGTCGAGCGGACGGCCGGAATTGAACGGGTCCATGACCAGCATGCCGTCGTCCACCGGCAAGCGCACCAGGAAATGCCCCGGGAAGGAAATGCCGTCGAGCGGGATACCAAGGCGCCTGGCCACTTCCATCTGCACCGTGGCCAGCGAGATCGGATTGCCCAGGCGCCGGTCGAACACCTCGTTGAGGTAGCTGTTGCGCGGGTCGTAATAGGCGTCGTGGTTGCCGGTGTAGCCCAACTCCTCGAACAGATGCCGGTTGATCGCCTGCATCTTCAGCGGCCACGCATCGATCGCCGCCACCTCATCGCGCAATCGCGCGACGTGCACGTCCAGCATCGTTTCGTAACGGGTGGCGTCGAGGTCGGGATACTCGTCGCGCGCGATCAGCAGCGCGATCTGCAGCAGGGGCAGCCGCTCGTCGCCGATGCCCGCGAGCGCATTCCAGTCCGGCAGTGCAGTGCTCATGTCCACGAGCCTGCCGCGCGCGGGCGCATCGCGCAAGTCGCGCGCGCCGGCTCGAACGCTTCAAATCGCCTGCTACGGCGTCGTCGGGATTCCCGGCGAGAACTGCAACACCGCGCCATCCTGCAGGTCGATGCGCTTGGCCTCGCCGGCATTGAGCTCCAGCACGTAGCGCGCCGGCCCGCGACTGGGATAGGTCGGGCACCGGTTGCCGCCCGAGCACGGCGGCACGTCGCGCTGCTGCGAGACCAGCCGGCGTTCGTTGTCGAAATACAGGATGTCCAGCGCGATGCGCGTGTTCTTCATCCAGTAGGCCTGCGGCGCTTCGCTGTTATGGATGAACAGCATGCCGTGGCCGTCCGCCAGCTGGTCGCGGAACATCAGGCCGCGTGCGCGCGCCTCGTCGTTGTCGGCGATCTCCACCGTGTAGCGATGGCCGGCCAGCTCGACCCAGGGCGTCCCCGACGCGCATGCGGGCAGCAGCAGGGCGGCAAGCAGACAGAACAGGAGGGCACGCAGCGTACGCATCGACGGTATCCATCACGGCATGGGGAATACCGACACCTTCGTGACGCCTTTGCCGGGCGTCAAGAAAAAAAAGTTGGAAAAACCCTTTGCGAAATCGATGTTGCCGTGCACAATGCGCGCCCCGCCGAGGCGAGCCGGAAGGTTCGGGGTGGCGGGTCCGGGCACGGGGTTTGGCGCAGTCTTCACGAGGTGTTGACGTTCCTGGAAACCGCGCTAAGATGTGCGGCTCGCTCCAGCGGAAAGGCCTCCGGGCCGGCAGCTGAAGCGGAGGCAAAAATCATCGCCTTCGGGTGTTGACGGATGCCAAAACCGCGCTAGAATGGGCGGCTCGCTTCGGAGGAAACGACGAAGCAGTGGGAAGCAGGCGCTGAGGCCGCTTCCGCAGATCTTTGACAGTGTGCGCAGGTAACTTGTGCGGACGTCTGGTAGGTGGATAATTGTCCATCAGCAGACGTTCTAACAGAGCAACAAGTCAATTCAATAGCAGCAATGCTAGCGAGTAATTTGGGGCTCAGGCAGACGACTGCACTCAAAGCATTGGCGAAGTCCTTCGGGATGGAGCCGAAACATTTAAGTGAAGAGTTTGATCCTGGCTCAGAGTGAACGCTGGCGGCAGGCCTAACACATGCAAGTCGAACGGCAGCACAGGGGAGCTTGCTCCCTGGGTGGCGAGTGGCGGACGGGTGA
>JAFAFY010000076.1 GCA_023423235.1 Pseudomonadota bacterium | reverse complement strand
CTCCAGCCCCAGCCGGGTGGCGACGGTGGCGCTGGCCACGCCGTGCTGGCCGGCGCCGGTCTCGGCGATGATCCGGGTCTTGCCCATGCGGCTGGCCAGCAGCGCCTGGCCGATGGTGTTGTTGATCTTGTGCGCGCCGGTGTGGTTGAGGTCCTCGCGCTTGAGCAGGATCTGGGCGCCGCCGGTTTCCCGGCTCAGACGCTCGGCGTGGTAGATCGGGCTGGGCCGGCCGACGTAGTGCTTGAGGTCCTTGTCGAAGGCGGCGATGAACGCGGGATCGACCCGCGCCGTGTCGTAGGCGGCCGCCAGTTCCTCCAGCGGCCCGATCAGGGTCTCGGCGACGAAGCGGCCGCCATGGCGGCCGAAGTGGCCGGCGGCGTCGGGATAGGCGTGGTAGTCGGAAACGGCGGCGGGCGTCTGGGCGGCGGGCGTCTGGGCGGCGGACATGCGGGGCAAGGCAGCAACGGGGGGGGCTGCACTCTAACGCACGCGTCGAAGTGGGATAAGCGAGCATTCCGCCACCATTTGTGAGAATAATTCACGAATGACGCGCGACCGCCTGCCACCGCTGACCGCCCTGCGCGCCTTCGAGGCGGCCGCGCGACTGGGCAGCGTCAGCCGCGCCGCGGACGAACTGCATGTCACCCACGGCGCGGTCAGCCGGCAGATCAAGGCGCTTGAGGCACACCTGGCGCTGGCGCTGTTCGAGCGCGATGGCCGCGGTGTGCGCCTGACCACCGCCGGCATCCAGCTGCGCGACGCCGCCGGCAGCGCGTTCGCGCAGTTGCAGGCCAGCGTGCGTGCGCTGCGCCGGGACGCGGCGCCGCAGGCACTGGTACTGGGTTGCCCGGGCAGCCTGCTGGCGCGCTGGGTGATCCCGCGGCTGGACCGGCTGGGCCGCGACCTGCCCGGCCTGCGCCTGCATCTGTCGGCCCACGAGGGCGACTTCGATCCTGGACTGCCCGGCCTGGACGCCGCGCTGCTGATCGCCGCGCCGCCATGGCCACCGGCCTGGCGCGTGCGCACGCTGGCCGCGGAGCGCATCGGCCCGGTGCTGGCGCCGCGGCATCCCCGCTTCGCGGCGCTGGCCGACGCGCCCGCGCAGGCCCTGTCCGGCGAAGCGCTGTTGCACACCGCCTCGCGTCCGCAGGCCTGGCCGCAGTGGGCCGCGCGCCAGCGGCTCGACGCGGCGTCGCTGCAGATGGGCACCGGCTTCGATCACCTGTACTACCTGCTGGAAGCGGCGGTGTCCGGGCTGGGCGTGGCGATCGCGCCACTGCAACTGGTCGCCGACGACATTGCCGCCGGCCGCCTGGCCGCGCCCTGGGGATTCGTCGACACCGACGCGCACTGGTGCCTGTGTGCGCACGAGGCCGCGGCGGATGCACGGTTCGAGCAACTGGCCGACTGGCTGGCGACGGAACTCGCGCGCGCCTGAGCGCCAGCGGCGAATGGTTTACGCCCGGACGGATTGGTCCCCGCGCCGGCGCACGGCATCGACGAACGCACGCATCCGCTCTGCGTCCTTGATGCCGGGCGCGGACTCGATGCCGCTGGAAACGTCCACCCCGAACGGATGCGCGGTGGCGATGGCCGTGGCGACGTTGCCGGCATCCAGCCCGCCGGCCAGCCAGAACGGGCGGTCGAGCGTGGCCGGCAGCCGGGTCCAGTCGAAACGCGTGCCGCCGCCGCCCGGCGCACCGGCGGCGTGGCCGTCGAACAGGAAGGCCGACGCGCCGGGGAAATCCACCAGCGAGGCCAGTGCGCGCGCAGGCGCTTCGGCCAGTGCATCCTCGCCGATCGCCTCGCGACCCGTTGCCGCTGCGCCCATCGCGATCGCCTTCCAGTACGGCAGGCCGAAGCTGCGGCACAGCGCGTCGTCCTCGCTGCCATGGAACTGCAGCACATCCGGCGCGACCGCCGCGACGATCGCGGCGATCTCGTCCTCTGGCGTGTCCATCACCAGCGCGACCAGGCCCACGCCCGCCGGCACCGCATCGCGCAGCGCGCGCGCGGCCTCCAGGGTCAGGCGCCGGGGGCTGCGCGCGGCGAACACGAAACCGATGTGGTCGACGCCGAGCGCGGCCGCCTGGGCGATGTCCTCGCGCCGGGTCAGCCCGCAGAACTTGATGCGCGTGGGCGCGTTCACGCCGGCAGCGTCACTTCGGCCGGCAGTTGCCACTGCGGCGGGTACAGCGGCCCCAGGAACAGCAGCCCGGCGGCCGGCGCGGTGGGCCCGGCCAGGGTGCGGTCGCGGCCGGCCAACAGCGCGGCGATCCAGTCCTCGCCCTGCGCGCCGGCCCCGACTTCCAGCAGCGAGCCGACGATATTGCGCACCATGTGGTGCAGGAAGGCGTTGGCCTGGACCTCGACCACCACCTCGTCGTCGATCCGCCTTACCGAGATCCGCTGCAGCTCGCGGCGCGCATGCGGCGCCTGGCAGTGCACGGTGCGGAAGGCGGAGAAATCCTGCTCGCCCAGCAGCGCCTGCGCGGCGCGATGCATCGCGTCGGCATCGAGCGGACGCAGTTCCCACGACAGGTACTGGCGCAGCAGCGCCGGCCGCACCTGGCGGTTGAGGATGCGGTAGCGGTACTGGCGCGCGCGCGCCGAGAACCGTGCGTTGAAGTCGTCCGGCATCGGCTGCGCCCAGCGCACGCACATCTGCGGCGGCAGGTGGCTGGTCACGCCCAGGGTCCAGGCACGCGGGCTGCGCGTCGCCGCGCTGTCGAAATGCACGACCTGGCAGCGCGCATGCACGCCGGCATCGGTGCGGCCGGAACAGGTGGTCGCGACCGGGTGGTCGGCGACCCGCGACAGCGCGGTCTCCAGCGCCGCCTGCAACGATTCCTGGCCGCCCTCGCCGGCCTTGCTCAGCCGCTGCCAGCCGAAGAAACCGTTGCCGTCGTACTCGACGCCCAGCGCGATCCGCATCGCGCGCGGTCAGCCCAGGTTGCGCAGCAGCTGCGCGGCCTGCGCGCTGGCCGCGGCGTCGTCGCCGTCCACCACTTCCTGCAGCAGCTCGCGCGCGGTGTCGCTGTCGCCGAGATCGACGTAGGCGCGGGCGAGTTCGATGCGTTCCGCCGCCGAGGACACCGGCAGGCTGGATCCGGTCGCAATGCCGGCAGCCGACGCCGCATGCGCGGAAGCCGACGCGGGCACGGACGTCGCCGGCAACGGACTGGTGGCATCGACATGCGCCGCCGCGGCTGCCGTTGTGTTCGTGTTCGTGGTCGTGTTCGTGTTCGTGTTCGTGGTCGTGGCCGCGGCGGCGTCACCGGCGTGCCATGCCGG
>JAFAFY010000399.1 GCA_023423235.1 Pseudomonadota bacterium | reverse complement strand
CTACACCCATCTGGATTTCCAGCACCTGGCCAAGGTCTACGACGCCGCGCATCCGCGCGCGAAACGGCGCAAGGGCTGAGTGCCCACGACTTCATGGAGGAAGCCCGCATGCCAGACCGCCATTCGTCCCGGTTGCGATGGATCGCCGGCCTGGTGCTCGCCCTGGCCTGCGCGCAGGCTGCGGCCGGCGAGCCGCCATCCGACTGGTTCAAGCGGCTGCAGGAGAACCGCCCGTGGGCGGCCCTGCATGCGTTGCGGCAATTGCCGGGACACGAACAGCTCACCGCACAGGTCGGCGTGTTCGTCGGCGACGAAGCGCCATCCTGTGCCCTGTTCGGGCGCGGCGTGTTTCCCGGGGATGCCGAGTATCGCGACGCACTCGACGTCATCGCAGCGCACGCGGCCGACCGCCAGGTGGTGATGCTCAACGAAACGCATTTCCATGCGATCCACCGGGCATTCCTGCAGCAGGTGATCGAACGCCTGCATGCGTTGGGCTTCGACGCGCTTGCGGCCGAGACCCTGAACCGGAATGCGCCGGCGCGGCTGGAGACGGGCGTGGTGGACGTCGATACCGGCTTCTATACCCGCGATCCGGTGTTTGCCGCCGCCCTGCGCCGCGCGCAGGCGCTGGGATGGACCTTCGTGCATTACGAGGCGATGGGCGATGGCGATCGTGCCGCACGCGAGTCCGGCCAGGCCAGCAACCTCGCCGCGTGGATCGCGCGCAATCCGGAGCGCAGGCTGCTGGTGTACGCCGGCGGCTCGCACATTTCCAAAGTCGCCGACGAGGGCTGGATGGCGGCGCGCTTCATCGCCGAGACCGGCATCGAGCCGCTGACGATCCAGCAGGCGGTCACGGCATGCCCGGATTCAGCTGCGACATGGCCGGTCGATTCGGCATCCGCGCAGGTGGCGTTTCGCGATGGCGCGCCGTTGCGGGGAACGGGTGCTGCGGACCTGATGGTGCTGCATCCACCCGGCGCGGTGCACGGTGCCAAGTCGGTGCTGGGGACGCGGACTGCGATCTGCGCGCCGCCGATGCCGGTCGACACGCTGCTGCGCGCGTTCGACGCGGCGGATGCGCCCACGGCGATTGCCCGCGACCAGGCAGTGACCACGGCTGGCGAAGGCAGTGCAGTGCTGTGGCTTGCACCAGGCCGCTACCGGATCGAGCGCGAGCATGTGGATGGGCGCCAGGGGCTGGGACACGTCGTAGTGTCTGCATCTGCACCCGACACCTGCCTGTCGCCGGAGAGCGGTCGGAGATCCGCGCGGGATATCCGTCTCCCGCCTGCAGGTTGAGGGCGTGCAGCTTGTGGGCCATCGGCTCGCGCAGGACCGGAGGCCCTGCGCGGGACCGGGCTGCGTCGCAAGGTGGCGCGAAGCGTCGGATGAGGGCGCTTCGTGCGCTATCGCCACTGGCTTTTCCCTGCAGTCCGCGTAGGGTGTCGACCCCTGTCCTGCCGCATTCCTGGAGCTGCACGTGAACCTGCGCATCGTCATTGGCCTCGCCGTCTCGGTCGGCCTGCAGATGCTGCTCGGCATGCTGGCCGCGTCGCTGCTGCCGGCAGCGGCTTCGGGTGTGGCGCCGCTGTCGGCGGCGTTGCTGGCGGGGGCGATCGCACTGATCGCTTCAGCTGCGGGTGCGTTCGCTGCGCGCCAGCCGTTCCTGCGCGCGGCGCTGGTGCTGTGGGCGGTGGGCTGGGTGTCGAGCGTGCTGGTGGTGCAGAAGCTCGGTGGCGGCCAGTTCGGCCTCGCCGATGCCGCGGCGGCGAATGCGCTGGCGATCGTGGTCTCGGGTGTCGCGACGGTGCTGGGCGTGCGCGCCGGGCGCCTGCTCGATCATCGGTTGCGTGGCGTGGCGGGCAACGGCGCGGGCTGAAGGCATCGGCGCGGTGCCTTGATCCCGGCGCAGGCGGCCCCATCCAGTGGATTCGACCCACGGAGGCCGCATGGACCCCAGCCAGAATCCCAATGTCTTCCACGCCACGACGATCCTGTCGGTGCGTCGCAACGGCCGCGTGGCGATCGCCGGCGACGGCCAGGTCACGTTGGGCCACACGGTGATGAAGGGCAACGCCCGCAAGGTGCGCCGCCTGGGCAAGGACGGCCACGTGCTGGCGGGATTCGCCGGCGCGGCGGCCGACGCCTTCACCCTGTTCGAGCTGTTCGAATCCAAGCTGGAGAAGCACGGCCAGCTGACCCGCGCCGCGGTGGAAATGGCGCGCGACTGGCGCACCGAACGCCGCTTCGGCAAGCTCGAAGCGCTGCTGACGGTGGCCGATGCCGAGACCTCGCTGATCATCAGCGGCACCGGCGATGTGATCGAGCCCGACGACGGCATCGTCGCGATCGGCTCCGGCGGTTCCTACGCGCTGTCGGCCGCGCGCGCGTTGATCGCGCATACCGACCTGGATGCCCGCGCCATCGCCACCGAGGCGCTGAACATCGCCGGCGACATCTGCATCTATACCAACCGCAACGTGGTGGTCGAAGAGCTGTGATTGGTGATGACCGGACTTCGTCCGTTGAAAACCGTGGTTGGTGATTCGAAACAGCGAATCCCCCTCGCCGCCTGTCGCATTCCCTCCCGCTTTTACGAATCACGAATCACCAATGACGAATAACGGCTCTTCCACAATGACCCCGCGCGAGATCGTGCAGGAACTCGACCGCCACATCGTCGGCCAGAACGCGGCCAAGCGCGCGGTCGCCATCGCGCTGCGCAACCGCTGGCGCCGCGCGCAGCTGCCCGACGAGCTGCGCAACGAGGTGATGCCCAAGAACATCCTGATGATTGGCCCGACCGGCGTGGGCAAGACCGAGATCGCGCGGCGTCTGGCGACGCTGGCCAATGCGCCGTTCGTCAAGGTCGAGGCGACCCGCTTCACGGAAGTGGGCTACG
>JAFAFY010000396.1 GCA_023423235.1 Pseudomonadota bacterium | reverse complement strand
TGCCACGCCCCGCTTCCGGGCGCACGTCCATGTAGGCCATCGACAGCGCCTGCCCCTGCGACTCGAACGCATGCTGCAGGCGCGGATGCGGATAGGCGAATGCGGACAGCGTGCCGTCGTAGAGCGGTGTGTCGTCGGCCAGTACCGGCGAGGCCAGCGCGACAAGCAGCACCCCCAGCAACGGCGCGCGGATGGGCAGGCGATCCAGTAGCGGCATGACGGGGCTCCAGTCGTGAGTCGCTGCACACGATAGCCGGCGCGATCCGCGGCGGGCAGTCCCCGGCGACACGTGTGCCGCGTGCTGCGTCTGTCGTCCCCGCAGCCGCGTGCTCAGCGCTCGGGTACCGTCCACAGGAAGATCCGCGTGCCGTCGATGGTCTGGGTCGCTTCCGGCTCCCAGTGGCCGGCCATGTCGAAGGCGTGGCTGACGATGCGCGTGCCCGGCCGCAGCTCCGCCAGCAACTTGGGCCGCAGCTTCACGTTAAGGCTCTGCAGCAGATACAGCGTGACCACCGTCGCCTCGCTGATGTCGGTCTCGAAGAGGTCCGCCTCCTTGAATGTCACCAGATCGGTGACGCCCGCGCGCTCGGCATTGGCGTTGGCCTCGCGTATCCGCACCGGGTTGATGTCGATGCCGACCCCGCGCACGCCGAAGCGCTGCGCGGCGGCGATCGGGATGCGGCCATCGCCCGAGCCGAGGTCGTAGAGCACATCGCCCTCGCGCACCCTGGCCAGGTTCAACATGGCATCCACCACCGGCTCGGGAGTGGGCACGTAGATCACGTCGGGCTCGCGCGCCGGCGGCGGCGCGCCTTCGGCGAACGGCGAATCGGGGCCGATCGCGGCGGTCACCGTCGGCGCGGTCACCAGCGGGTCGGCAGCTGCCGGGGTTGGCGATTCGCCGCCGTTTGCGTTGACGGCGCGGTCGCTGCAGGCCAGCAGCAGCGGAAGGCATACGGCGGCGGCAATCAGGGACTTCGATGGCTTCATGGCAATCACTTCTCGGCTCGGACAGCGGGTTTGAACCACGGCAACAGCAGTACGCCAGTGCACAGCACCGCGACCCCGACCAGCGCACCGCGACCGGTGTAGGCAAGGCTGGCGTAGAGCAGGTACGCGCTGGTGGCGCAGAACAGCAGTGGCAATGCGGGATAAAGCGGCACCCGGAACGGGCGTGGCCTGTCGGGATCGCGCCGGCGCAGCACGAACAGCGCGATGCCCACCAGCAGGAAGAACAGCCAGAACACCGGCGCGGTGTATTCCACCGCCAGCTCGAACCCCTCGCGCGCGAAAGCGCCCAGCCCGACCAGCACCAGGGCCAGCGCGCCCTGCACCAGCACCGCGGCGCGTGGCGTGCCGCTGCGCGCCTCCCAGCGGCCGATGAGCCCCAGCGCAGGGAAATCGCGACCAACCGCATACATGCTGCGCGCGCCGGTGATCAATGTCGCATTGGCCGAGGTCAGCGCCGCGGCGACCACGATCGCGCTCATCAGCACCGCACCCGTCGGTCCGAACACCCGGCCCATCACCTCCGCGGCAACCGCGGGATGTTCGGCCATGCCACCCAGCCCCAGTACGCGCAGATAGGCCAGATTGACCAGCACGTACAGCGCGGCGATCGCAACCAGGCTCAGCACCAGCACGCGCGGCATCCACGTGCGCGCATCGCGCACTTCGGACGTCACGTACACCGCCTCGTTCCAGCCACCGTAGGTCAGCAGCACGAACACCAGGATCAGCCCGATCGCGCTGTCGCCGCCGCTGCCGGGGACCGGCGCGACATCGGCAGGCGCCAGCAACAGGCCACCGACGACGATCACCAGCACACCGGCGATCTCGGCGATGGTCAGCCAGGCCTGCACGGTCGTGCCCTGGCGGGTGCCGATCCAGTTGATCGCCGTCAGCAACACCACCGCGGCCGCCGCGTACAAGGCTGGCGACCACGGGCCGAGATCGAACAGCTGCGCCATGTAGTCGCCGACGATGTAGCACAGCAGCGCGATCGAACCGGTCTGGATCACCGACACCCGCGCCCAGGCGAACAGGAAGGCCAGGCGCGAGCCATAGGCGCGGCGCAGGTAGGCATAGTCACCCCCAGCCTGCGGATAGGTGGTCGCCAGCTCCGCGTAGCAGAGCGCGCCGACAATCGACAACGCACCGCCCGCCACCCACGCCAGCAGCATCACCGCTTCGCTGCCGGATGCGCCCGCGATCAGCGACGGCGTGCGGAAGATCCCGGCGCCGACGACGATGCCGATGGTGATGGCGAATGCATCGCGCGCGCGCAGCATGGGGCGCGGCGCAGCGAGCGGCGGCGGCCGCGATGCGGAGGCATCGACAGGGTGCGAAGACGGACTTCGGGGCATTGGCCGCGCGGCTCGAGGCGTCGACGGACAGGCCGACCATGGAACCACGGCACGGTGCGGGCCATGTGAAAGCGCCTGCAATACGTCCATGGATCGCCCACTTCACGTCGATCCAGGTTTCTACCCCGAGACGCGGACGCGGCCAGAACTGCCAGCAGCAGACCTCGCCACAGCGCATCGCGTCAGGCGACTGGCAGCACACGCCGCTATGCCCGCGCCTCGTCGCGCATCGCTTCCAGTACGCCGAACAGGCTGCGCAGGTCCTGGGCGTTGTGCAGGCCGACGCGGCGCAGTTTCCCGGCGCTGCCGCCACGCAGGTAATCCAGCCACGCCGCAGGCGCCTCGCTGCCGGGCAGGTCATCCTCGCGCAGCACACCCAGCAGTTCGCGCTCGACCGTCGCCAGCTTGCAGTTCGCCCAGACGCCGCGATAGCGCCTGCGCACCGGATGCAGCAGGTCGACATGGCGCAGTTCGATCAACGGATCGCGCAGGCGCGCGAGGCGGTAGCGCGTGGTCAGCAGCGGGCGGTCGTAACTGCGGCCGTTGTAGCTGACCAGCACGGTGTCCGGCCGCAGCCACTTCGCGAAGGTCTTCAGCATCTCGCGCTCGGCGCCGAGCGTGGTGATGCACAGCTGGCGGATCCGCATGCGCCCGTCGAGGAAATCGGCAGCGCCGATCATGAAGGCACGCGTGCCGGTGCCGCCGGCCAGGCCGGTGGTCTCGGTGTCGAAGGCCAGCAGATCGGCGCGCCGCGCCGGTTCGTGGCGGATGTCGTAGAGCGCGAGTTCGCCATCATCGTGCGGCCACGGCGCGGTCTGTTCGAGATAGCGCAGGCCGGGCGCGATCTCCTCGCCGGGCAGCACGCGATCGACCGGCCCGGAGGGACGCGCCGCCAGCGCCGGCGCACGCAGCTTCATCAACTTGCGCAGCTGTGCGACCACCTGTTCGGGCGGGCGTTCGCCATCGGCACGCGGCCATTGCGCGCGCGGCGCGGGCGTCGCCATCAGTTGCGTCTGCGCCGCCGAGGGCAATGCGGTCCCGGCCTGGCTGCGCAGCAGGCCGAGGCGTTTGGCCAGTGCACTCATGCGGCAAGCTGCGGCGCGCGCACCAGCAGGTCGAGCACACGCGCGGCGAGCTGGCGTGGCGTGCGCTGGGCATCTTCTTCCGAGGCCAGGATCGGCCCGACGCAGCCCGGGCACCCCGCCCGGCAACTGCAGCCCGCGACCAGCGCGGCCGCCTGCGCCAGCAGTTCGTCGCGGCGTTCGAACAGCGGCGACGACAGGCCGACGCCGCCGGGATAGTTGTCGTAGAGATACAGCGTCGGGGTGAACCGGCCCAGCAGCTCGATCGGCGTGCTGGCGCCGTCGCCATCGCGCAGCTGGCCGCGCCCGCGGGTATCCGCGGTCGCGAACCAGGTGCCGTCGCCGCTGCCGACCGCCTTCTGCCGGCCGCGGCTCTCCGCCATCCCCGCGACCTGCGCGACCAGGTGCAATGCGTACGACGCGCCGAGAAACCCGTCCAGTGCTTCGTGCCGCGCATCGAACGCGCGGTCCAGCGCGGCTTGCGGTAGTTGCCACCAGACCGAACTGGTATGCAGTTCCTGGTCGGGCAGGTTCACCGGGCCGTAGCCGATGTTCTCGTGGGTGTGGAAGCGGATCTTCTTGTAGCCCGACACGCGCCGCACCACGTGCACCTCGCCCAGGTGCGCGCTGCCCTGCCCGGCGTCGGCCTGCTCGGCATCGTCGAGGACTTTCAGCTTGGTGTAGTCGATGGCGTCGGTGTAGTAGTCCACGCGCGTACGGGTGACGTAGGCCTTGCGGCCCTCCCAGTCCAGACGCTCCACCTGGAAAGGCTCGGACTGGATCATGTGGATCGCGCCTTCGTAGAGGGTCAGCGCCGCAGCCGAATAATCGACCTCGGCGATGATCGTCTGCCGGCCATCGGTGCGGTCGACGACGACGAAGTTGCCGTCGGCGACCGAACGCAGGTTCACCGCCTGCGCGGGATAGCTGTCGGCGATCCATTCCCAGCGGTCGCCCTCGTGATGCAGCACGCCAGATTCGGCCAGCACCTCCAGCCATGGCAGCGGCGCGACCGGTCCGAACATGTCGCCGTCGACGAACGGCAGCTCGAACGCGGCGCAGCGGATGTGGTCGAGCAGGATCAGCGGCTGATCGGGCTCGATCCGCGCGTGCTCGGGATTGGCCTCGGCGAAGAACTCCGGATGCCGCACCACGTACTGGTCCATCGGCTCGGAACTGGCGACCAGCACGCCGACCGACGGCTGCTGCCGGCGCCCGGCACGACCGAAGCGCTGCCACGTGGCCGAGATGCTGCCGGGATAGCCGTTGAGCACCACGACATCGAGACTGCCGATGTCGACGCCCAGCTCCAGTGCCGAGGTGCTGACGATGCCGTCGATGTGGCCCGCGCGCATCTCGCGTTCGGCGGCGCGGCGCTCGGTTGGCAGATACCCACCGCGGTAGGCGCGGATGCGCTTGGGCTTGCGCGGATCGTGGTCGAAGACTTCCTTCAGGTACTTGGTCAGCACTTCGACCATCAACCGCGTCTGGCAGAACACCAGCGTCTTGAGCCCGGCGCGGATCGCCATGCGCGCGATGCGGTTGGACTGGGAGCGCGCCGATGCGCGCAGGCCCAGATCGGGGTTGACCACCGGCGGATTCCACAGCAGCACGTGCTTGTCGCCGCGCGGCGCGCCGGATTCGAGGATCGATTCCAGCGCGGCGTCATCCACTTCCACCAGCGCGCGGCCGTGTTCGCGCGCATTGCCGATCGTCGCCGAGCACAGGATGAACTGCGGGGTGACGCCGTAGAACGCGCAGACGCGCTTGAGCCGGCGGATCACGTTGGCGACGTGCGAGCCGAACACACCGCGATAGGTATGGATCTCGTCGATCACCACGTAGCGCAGGTTCTCGAAGAACTGCGCCCACTTGGTGTGATGCGGCAGGATCGCCTGGTGCAGCATGTCCGGGTTGCTGACCACGATGTCGCCGTTGACGCGGATCGCCTGGCGCGCGTCGCCGGGCGTGTCGCCATCGAAGGTCGCCGCGCGCAGGCCCAGGTTTCCGGCGGTGTTGAGCTCCAGCAGCTCGGCCACCTGGTCCAGCGCCAGCGCCTTGGTCGGGAACAGATACAGGGCCTTGCTGCGCGCGGTGATCGCGGCCGACAGCACCGGCAGCGTGTAGCACAGCGACTTGCCCGACGCGGTCGGCGTGGCGACGACCAGGTGCCGGCCGGCCTGGCTCGCCGCCCAGGCCCGCGCCTGGTGACTGTAGAGCCGGTCGATGCCGCGGCTGCGCAGCGCCGACGCCAATGCCTCGGGCACGTTGCCGGGCATCGACGCGTACTCGCCCTGCTGCCCCGGCAGCAGCAAGGTGCCGGTCACCCGCCCCGGGTACTTGGCGGCGAGCTTCTCCGCCAGCGTGGTCCCGCCGATCGTCGCCAGCGCCTGCACGGGTTTGAGGATCGCGTTCAGGGTCGGCTCCGGCAGGGGTGAAATCGGGGCGAGACTGTGCCCGGCAGGCGTCTCACCGGGCGAGACTGGCGCGGCGGGCTGCGCAGTGGCGAGGCGACAGAACGCGCAACCGCAGGCCAATGGCGCAGGCCGTGCGCTTCACCATGCCCCAACGCCGGCCGCCCTAGCCTCGACGCCTCCCCTCCGCCACAGGACATGCCCATGTCGAAACTCGACGGCAAGAAGATCGCCATCCTCGCCTCCGACGGATTCGAGCAATCGGAGCTGCAGCAACCGCTCGATGCCTTGCGCAAGGCCGGTGCCACGGTCGAGGTCATCACTCCCGACGGCAAGCCGATCCGCGGCTGGAAGGACAAGAACTGGGGCGACACGGTCCAGGCCGACCGGGCGCTGGCCGATGCCGACGCAGCCGGCTATGACGCGCTGGTGCTGCCCGGCGGCGTCATCAATCCCGATACGCTGCGTCGCAATGCCGATGCGGTCGCGTTCATCCAGGCAGTCGGCAAGGCCGGCAAGCCGGTCGCGGCGATCTGCCACGGCCCCTGGCTGCTGGTCGAAAGCGGCCTGGCCAAGGGCCACAAGGTCACGTCGTGGCCGTCGATCAGGACCGACCTCGTCAACGCCGGCGCCGACTGGCAGGATGCGGAGGTCGTGATCGACGGCAACCTGATCACCAGCCGCAAGCCCGACGACATTCCGGCCTTCAATGCCGCGATCGGCAAGGCGCTGGCCGGCTGACCACCACCGCCCACCGGAGACCCGCACGATGCCCATCGAACTGCAGATGCTGACCTGGTCGATCCTGCTCGGCCTGGTCTACGTGCTGGTCGCGGCGGGCTGCGCCACGCGCCAGCGCGGCCTGCACTGGAATGCCGGCAACCGCGATGGCGAGACGCGGCCGCTGACCGGCGTCGCGGTGCGCACCGCGGCCGCCAGCCGCAACTTCCTCGAGACCTTCCCGTTCTTCGCCGCCGCGGTGCTGGCGGTCGTGCTCAGTGGGCGCGCCGACGCCGGTACCGCGCTCGGCGCGCAACTCTACTTCTGGGCGCGCGTCGCCTACCTGCCGGTCTACGCCATCGGCATTCCCTACCTGCGCTCGGCCATCTGGCTGGTCGCGATCGTTGGCCTGTTGCTGGTGCTGTGGGGGCTGGTCTGATCCGGAGCGGACTGGATCACCCCGATCCCGCTTGATCCCTCCCCGTGCAGGGATCGCAGGCCACGCCCAACGGCTTGAAGACTTCCGGGTGCCCGCCGACCAGCGACGCGATTGTTGAACGACCGACCTGCGCGCACCGGACCCGCACCCTGCCGAAAGTCCGCAGACGCAGCCGCTGCACACGCCGCCCTGCATTGTGCTGCGGCACTGGCGCGCATGACACGCAGACCGCGCAGGTTGCTGCAGCGACGGCGTCGCGGCACGGATCACGCAACATGCCTCCGGCACGGACGGCGCCATCACCGCGGCATGAATGCGCGTCATGCGATTGCGGCATCACATGCCCCGCAAATGTCATGAATTTCGCGCCTGCGTTTCACCGAACTACAACGATGCCGACCGTACTCTGCGCGTCCCGAATCCCCGACCCGTATGTGGATGACATGCGCAAACGCCAACCCGACCACAATCTGGTGATCGCTCTGGGCCGCAACGCACGCGCGTCGTATCCCGGGCGTTCGTGGGAGGAAATCGAACCGGTGCTGCGCAGCTCGTGGGAGTTCGATGGCCGACTGCACGCCTGGCACCAGGTGCGCGCCGCGGTACAGGCGGTCTGGCAGGGCAGCGATAGTCCCGTCACCGCGCGCAGCTGACACTGCGCGGGTCGGCGGCGCAAGTCATTGCCGCCGCCGGCACCGCGCACCGGGCGGCACAGCCGAGCGGATGCTGCGATCATGTCGCAATGAGCCTCCCCGCCGCTTTCGCCACCCTCGCCCTCCCGCCCGCATTGCTGCAGGGCATCGCCGCGCTCGGCTACACCGACATGACGCCGGTGCAGGCGCAGGCCCTGCCGCCGGTCCTGGCGGGCCGCGACGTCATCGCCCAGGCGCCGACCGGCAGCGGCAAGACCGCGACCTTCGGCCTCGGCCTGCTGCACCGCGTCGATGCCACGGCCGTGCGCACCCAGGCGCTGGTCCTGTGCCCGACCCGCGAACTCGCCGACCAGGTCGGCAACCAGTTGCGCCGGCTGGCCTTCGGCATTCCCAACCTCAAGGTCTCGGTGCTGTGCGGCGGCATCCCGCTGGGGCCGCAGCTGGCATCGCTGGCGCATGCCCCGCATGTCGTCGTGGGCACGCCGGGGCGCATCCAGGAGCTGGCGAAGGACGGCGCGCTGCAACTCGGCGGCGTAGGCGTGCTGGTGCTCGACGAGGCCGACCGGATGCTCGACATGGGCTTCGAGGAGGCGATCCGCGACATCGTCAAGCGCGTGCCCAAGGACCGCCAGGGCCTGCTGTTCTCGGCGACGTTTCCCGATCCGATCCGCACGCTGGCCACGGCGATGCTGCGCGACCCGGTCGAGGTCAGCATCGACGAGGCCAGCCGCGCATCGACCATCACCCAGCATTTCTTCGAGGTCGAGCCCGCGCGCCGCATGCCGCTGCTGGCGGCCCTGCTGCTGCGCTACCGGCCGGACTCGTGCGTGGTGTTCTGCAACATGCGCCGCGACGCCGACGAGGTGGCCGGTTCGCTGCGGCACCACGGCTTCGATGCGCTGGCGCTGCATGGCGACATGGAACAGCGCGACCGCGACGAGGTGCTGGTGCGCTTCGCCAACCGCAGCTGCAACGTGCTGGTGGCCAGCGACGTGGCCGCGCGCGGGCTGGATGTCGACGACATCGGCGCGGTGGTCAACTACGAGCTGCCGACCGATGTCGACACCTACCTGCACCGCATCGGTCGCACCGGCCGCGCGGGACGCGATGGCCTGGCGCTGAGCCTGTGCACGCCGCGCGAACTGCCGCGCGCACGCGCGATCGAGCAGCGCCTGGACACCCCGCTGCGCTGGGAAAAACTGCTGCCGTTGTCGGGCAAGGCGCAGGGTGTGCCGCCCGCGCCGATGGTGACGCTGCGCATCGACGCCGGCCGCGGCGACAAGCTGCGGCCCGGCGACATCGTCGGCGCGCTGACCGGCGAGGCCGGCCTGCCGGGCGATGCCATCGGCAAGATCGGCATCTTCGCTACCCGCAGCTATGTCGCCATCGCCCGCCGCCATGCACGGCAGGCGCTGGAGAAGCTGCGCGCCGGCAAGATCAAGGGGCGCAAGTTCCGCGTACAGCAGCTCCAGGAGAACCGCTGAACGCGTCGTTCCCTGCTCGCCATTCCCGCGAATGCGGCAACGACGGGCCTATCCGGGGATTGCCTGGCAACTCCGGAAGCCGGCCTGTCGCGACAGGCCGCTGCCCGGATCAGGCGCCGCGCCGGAACATCGCCGCATTGATGCACGAGAACACGCTGACCACGAACCAGCCGAACGGAAACAGCGACAGCGTCAGCACCCAGGTCAGCGCGCCGGCCGCGCACGCGGCCAGGAACCACAGGATCGCCGACAGCAGACGGCCCTGCACCAGCTGGCCGAGGCCGGGAATGAAGAAACTGCAGATCGCGGCGATGACGTTGCCGGCAGAACCCTGTCAGCTCATGGTGTCGATGCTCCGGTAGGTGGTGGACGCCGATGATGTGGCGGCGGATACCCGCCGATCAAGCCGACGGCATCGATGGCAGCCGTGACCGCGCACCGGAATCGGCCACGTCCGCCTTTCCCGCTGCCGGCCTGCGCTGCAGGATGTACACGCAGGCAGGATCGCTGCAACGGCAAACCCCGTCCTGATTGGCACGATCTTTCAATCTCCCTTCTCCCGCGTGCGGGAGAAGGTGCCCGGAGGGCGGATGAGGGCTGCTTTACCCCCACCACAACCCTCTCCCGCATGCGGGGAGGGGGTAAAACCGTGTTGCTGAAGGTTCGTGCTAATCAGGAACCCCGTTGCCCGCCGGCATGCGTTCCAGACCAGCAACACCATCAATCCGGGGGACCACGATGCACCGTCTGCTGATCGCGTTGGCCTGCGCCGCGCTGCTGCTGCCCGCCTCCCTGTCCGCCCGGCGGCCACCGCCGCCGGTCATGCCGCAGGACACGTCCGCACTGATCGCACCGCCGTTGGTGGTCGCCGACGACGGCACCCCAGTCATGCTGGACGCGGCCACGATGACCGTCGAGACCGGCGCCGGGGTGGTCCGCACCACCATCGACATGACCTTCCGCAATCCCGCGGGCCGGGTACGCGAAGGCAACCTGCAGTTCCCGTTGCCGCCAGGCCAGCAGGTGATCGGCTTCGCGCTCGACATCGACGGCGCGCTACGCGACGCGGTGCCGGTACCGAAACAGCGCGGCCGCGAAGTGTTCGAGTCGATCGTGCGCGAAGGCGTCGACCCCGGGCTGCTGGAACACACCGCGGGCGACTTCTTCCGGCTGCGGATCT
The DNA here is from genome assembly GCA_023423235.1 of Pseudomonadota bacterium. Taxonomy (GTDB): domain Bacteria; phylum Pseudomonadota; class Gammaproteobacteria; order Xanthomonadales; family Xanthomonadaceae; genus Luteimonas. The sequence continues at coordinate 2,683 of JAFAFY010000396.1, read as the reverse complement.
ACCCCTTCCCCGCGCACGGCAGCCGCCGCGTGCGCATCGTGCTGCTGGCCCCGCTGCAACGCGACGGCCGCCAGGACACGGTGACATTGCCGCTGCAGTTCGCGCGCGGCCTGCAGGCGCTGGAGATCACGGTGCGCGGCCCCGGCGCGCCGCGCCTGACCGGCCTGCTGCAACCCGCCGCCAGCCAGCGCGAGCGCGATGGCGGCCATCGTTTCCAGTTGCCGACGCGCAGCATCGCCGATGCCGGCGTGGCGACGCTGCAACTGCCGGCCACCCGCACGCCGTCCGTGCAACGTGAGCTGCGCGAGGACGGCAGCTGGTTCGTCGCCGACATCCCGGTACCCGAAGCCGGCCAGCCGCGCGCACTGCCCGCGCGCGTGGGCCTGCTGTGGGACAGCTCGATGTCGGGCGCGCGCCGCGCGCATGCCCTGGAGTTCGCCCTGCTCGACGCCTACTTCCGCGCCGCGGGCGACGTCGAGGTGCAACTGCTGCGGCTGCGCGACGTGCCCGAGGATGCCGGCACGTTCCGCGTGAGTGGCGGCGACTGGCAGGCGTTGCGCACCGAGCTGGAAGCCACCGTCTACGACGGCGCCAGCGCAGCCGGCGGCTGGACGCCGGATCCCGGGACGACTGAGTTCCTGTTGTTCTCCGACGGTCTGTTCAACTACGGCGCTGACGCGTTCCCCGGGTTCGCGCCGTCGCAGCGGCTGTTCGCGGTGCAGGCCGGCGTTGCCGGCGACAGCACGCGTCTGGCCGCACTGGCCGAGGCGCGTGCTGGCCGCGCGATCCTGCTGCGCGACAGCACGCAACTCGATGCCGCGCGAAACGCACTGCTGCAGGACACCCCGCGCCTGCTGCGCCTGTCGGGCACCGGCGTCAGCGACCTGGTCGCGGCGTCACCCTATCCCGGGCATGGCCTGTTGCGGATCGCCGGCCGCCTGACCGAGACGCAGGCCCGCGTCACCGTGCAATTGCAGCCGGTCGGCGACCGGCCCGCACCGCCGATCACCCTGGATATCGACGACCGTACGCCGCAGACCGGCCTGGCGGCGCTGCAATGGGCCCGGTTCTCGCTGGCGCAGCTGCAGGCCGATCCCGCGCGCAACCGTGCACGCATCGCCGCGCTGGGACAACGGTTCGGCATCGTCACCCCGGAAACCTCGCTGCTGGTGCTCGAACGCGCGACGGACTACGCACGCTTCGACATTCCCGCACCACCCGAACTGCGCGCGGAAGTCGCGCGCCTGCGCGAGGCAGGCATCGCCAGCCGTGCACGCGACCGTGGCGCGCGTGTGGATGCCGTCGCCAGCGCCTGGCAGGCACGCATCGACTGGTGGGAACGCAGCTTCCCCAAGGACGCCCCACCGCCCCAGGCGCTGTCCGCGCCGGTAACTGCCGCTGCGCGAGCGGAGCTTGCGCAGCGCACGGACGCGACGGCGCGTGTCCGGCCGGCGCCTGCGCCCGCGCCGGCCGGCGCGCTGCGCGAGGCCCGGGCCGAAACCGGAATGATGCTGCAGGCGCCCATGGCCGCGGCCGATGCTGCGGCCGATGCCGGCGTCGACGCAGCAAGCGGCGCCAGCATCCGCCTGCAGCCCTGGCAGTCCGACACGCCCGGTGCACGGCGCCTGCGCCAGGCGCCACCGGCACAGGTCTACGCGCGCTACCTCGACGAACGCGACGCCAGCGTGGAGGCGCAAGGCACCGCGTTCTACCTCGACGCCGCCGACGTGCTGCTGCAGCACGGCCAGACCGCGCTGGCGCTGCGGGTGCTGTCGAACCTGGCCGAACTCGACCTCGACAACCCGCACATCCTGCGCGTGCTGGCGTATCGCTTGATGGAAGCCCGCCTGGGGGATGCGGACGGCGCCGATCTGGCGCTGCCCCTGCTGGAGCAGGTGCTGGCGATGCGCGGCGAGGAGCCGCAGAGCCACCGCGACCTGGCGCTGGCCGCGGCTGCCACTGGCGACCGCCAGCGCGCGGTCGAACTGCTGTACGACGTGGTGACCGGCGACTGGAACGGCCGCTTCGCCGAGATCGAGCAGACCGCGCTGGCCGAACTCAACGCCTTGGTCGCGACCACGCCCGGACTGGAGACGCGCAGCATCGACCCGCGCCTGCTGCGCAACCTGCCGCTGGACCTGCGCGCGGTGCTCAGCTGGGACAGCGACAACAGCGACATGGACCTGTGGGTCACCGATCCCGATGGCGAGAAGGCCTACTACGGCAACCGGCTGACCCGTCAGGGCGGACGCATGTCGCCGGACTACACCCGCGGCTACGGCCCCGAGGAATTCGCCCTGCGCCAGGCCAAGCCCGGCGTCTACAGGGTGGAGGCGAACTTCTTCGGCGACCACCAGCAGGTGGTCACCGGCGCGACCACGCTGCAACTTTGGCTCAGCACCGGCTTCGGCACGCCAGGGCAGCATGACGAGCGGATCACGCTGCGCCTGCACGAAGCGCGCGAGACCGTGTTCGTCGGCGAGTTCCGGGTCGACTGAAGTCAGCAAGACCAGCCGGGCACGCTACGCAGCCGCGTGCATGCCCGGCACGGCCCACGGCGCGACCAGCATCCACACCGCCATCGCCACCATCATCAGGTTCTCGGTCAGCGACACGAAGCCCAGCGGCACGTTGCTGCCGCCGCCGACGCAGGCGCACTTGAGTTCGCGCCGGTCGATGTACA
>JAFAFY010000351.1 GCA_023423235.1 Pseudomonadota bacterium | reverse complement strand
ACGCGCGGCGCAGTGTGCGCTGGTGCTGGGGGTGTTCGCGCTGCAGGTGCTGGTCAGACATCTTTGGCTGGCGCGGCATCGCTACGGGCCGATTGAATGGCTGTGGCGCTGGTTGACCTACGGACGGCGCCCGGCCTGGCGCCGTGCCGCGGCCACGGCATGATGGCGTGAGCACGGTGGCGGCACGCGACGATGTCCTGATCGTCGGCGGCGGGGTCATCGGCCTGGCCTGTGGCCTGGCGCTGCTTGAGGCCGGGCGCCAGGTGCGGGTGCTGGAGACCGGCACCGCCGGCTGCGGCAGTTCGCACGGCAACTGCGGCACCATCACCCCCAGCCATGCCGCGCCGCTGGCGGCGCCGGGTACGGTGGCGAAAGCGTTGCGCTGGATGCTGACGCCCGATGCGCCGTTCCGCGTGAGCCCGCGCTTCGACCCGGCGTTGTGGCGCTGGATGCTGGGGTTCGCCGCGCGCTGCAACCGCGGCGACTGGCTGCAGGCGACGCGTGCGCGCCTGGCGATCCTGCAGGACTCGCGCGCGGCACTTCCCGTGTGGCTGGCGCGCTACGGCATCGACTGCGATTTCGATGCCTCCGGCCTGGACTATGTGTATCGCGACCGCGCCCAGTTCGATGCCTTCGCCGACGAGGCCGCGCAGTTGCGTGCGCTTGGCATTGCGGTCGAGCAGATCGACGGCGCCGACTACCTGCGCGGCGAACCGGCGTTGCGCGAGGGCGTGGCCGGCGCGATCCGTTTCCCGGGCGATGCGCGGCTGCGCCCGGACCGCTACGTGGCCGGGCTGGCGCGCGCGTTCCGCGAGGCCGGCGGCACGCTGGTCGAGCATTGCGACGTGCAGGCGTTCGAGGAAACCCCGGATGGCGTGCGCGCGCAGACCAGTACCGGCGTGTTCGAGGGCCGCGACCTGCTGCTGGCCGCCGGCGCCTGGTCGCCGATGCTCCAGCGCAGCCTGGGCCTGCGCATTCCGGTGCAGCCGGGCAAGGGATACTCGATCACCTATTCGCGCCCGGCGTTGGTGCCGCGGCGGCCGCTGGTGCTGCGCGAGCGCAGCGTCTGCGTGACGGCCTGGGACAGCGGCTTCCGGCTGGGCAGCACGATGGAGTTCTCCGGCTACGACCGCTCGCTCAACCCGGTACGCCTGGCCGCGCTCGAACGCGCCGCGCGCGAGTACCTGCAGGTGCCGATGGGCGAGGTGCGTGAGGAACAGTGGTTCGGCTGGCGGCCGGTCGCGGTCGACGACGTGCCGATCCTCGGGCCTGTGCCCGGCCGTCGTCACCTCTGGCTCGCAACCGGGCATGGCATGCTCGGGGTCAGCATGAGCGTGGCGACCGGACAACTGATGCGCGACCTGATCTGCGGCCATGCGCCGCACCTCGATCCCACGCCCTACGCTCCGGCGCGGTTCGCATGAGCGCATCGCAGGCCGATGCGCTGGCGTTCGACCTGGTCGTGATCGGTGGCGGCTCGGGCGGGCTGGCCGCGGCATTCCGCGCCGCCGAACATGGCGCCCGCGTGGCCCTGCTTGAGCCCGGCCCGCTGGGCGGCACCTGCGTCAACGTGGGTTGCGTGCCGAAGAAGGCGATGTGGCTGGCCGCCGACCTGGGCATGCGCCTGGGCACTGCGGCGCGACTCGGGTTCGCGCTGCCTGATGACGGCCGCGTCGCGTTCGACTGGTGCGCGTTCCTGACCGACCGCGAGCGCTATATCCACGGCATCCACGACAGCTATCGGACCCGCCTGGACCGAGACGGGATCGTGGTCGTGCCCGCGCGCGGCCGGCTGGCCGGCGATGGCATCGTCGAGGCCGACAACGGCGTGCGCCTGTCGGCGCCGCATATCGTGCTGGCCACGGGTTCCAGCCCGCGGCGGCCGGACCTGCCCGGGGCGGCGCTGGCCGGCGTCTCCGACGATTTCTTCGCCCTGCGTGCGGCGCCGGCGCGGGTGGCGCTGGTCGGCGGCGGCTACGTGGCGGTGGAACTGGCCGGCGTGCTGCAGGCGCTCGGCAGCCAGGTCGACATGTTCGTGCGCGATGCGCGCCTGCTGCCCCGGGCCGAGACGGACCTGGTGATCCAGTTGCAGGACAACTACCACCAGCTCGGCATCGGCCTGCACACCGGATTTTCGCTGGCGCGCATCGCGCGCGGGACCGATGGCCGCCTGCACCTGCATGGGGAAGACGGCGATGACGCCGGGCGGCACGCCTACGACACCGTGCTGCTGGCGATCGGCCGCCGCCCGAACACCGCCGACCTGGGGCTGGAGCGTGTCGGCATCGTGCCCGATGCCGAGGGCAACATCCCGGTCGATGCCTGGCAGCAGACGCCGGCGACCGGTGTCTACGCGGTGGGTGACATCTGCGGTTGCGGACCGGCGCTGACGCCGGTCGCGATCGCCGCCGCGCGCCGGCTCTGTGACCGCCTGTTCGGCGGCCGGCCGCATGCGAAGCTGGATGCGGAGAACGTCCCCAGCGTGGTGTTTGCGCATCCGCCGCTGGCGATGGTCGGCCTGACCGAGGCGCAGGCGCGCGAGATCCACGGCGACGACGTGCACGTCTACAGCAGCCGTTTCCGGCCGATGCTCGAAGCCCTGGCCGACACCGCCCAGCGCAGCCTGTTCAAGCTGGTCTGCGTCGGCAGCGAGCGGCGCGTGGTCGGCCTGCACCTGCTGGGCGACGGCGCTGACGAGATCCTGCAGGGCTTCGCGGTCGCGCTCAAACGCGGCATCACCCTCGATGACCTGCAGGACACAGTCGCGATCCATCCCACCAGCGCCGAGGAAGTGGTGCTGATGCGCTGACCGCCGCGCCGCGCAGCAGCGCCGCGCGGCAGCGCCCTTGCGCGCTTGGCAGAGACGCCCCCCGCATGCGGGGGCGGGTTGGCGTGGGGGGCAAGCACGGTGCGAACCGTTGGGCTCGCGTGCGAATCAGCACCCCCATCCCGGCCGTCCTCCGCAAGCGGGGGAGGTGTCGACAACTGTGCTTGCTGGGGCGGAACGCGACCGCCATCTCCGATAGCATGGCGCCATGGACACTTTCACGCTTCATCGCGGCAGCGCGCCGCTGTTGGTCAGCCTGCCGCACGACGGCACGCACGTCCCCGACGACATCGCCGTCCGGCTGACGCCGGAAGCGCGGCGCGTGCCGGATACGGACTGGCACATCGCGCGCCTGTATGCCTTCGCGCAGGCACTCGGCGCATCGATGCTCGTGCCGCGGTTTTCGCGCTATGTGGTCGACCTCAACCGCGCCGAGGACGATGTCTCCCTGTATCCGGGCCAGAACACCACCGGCCTGTGCCCGGTGGTGCGTTTCGACGGCGATCCCGTCTACCTGCCCGGGCAGGACCCCTCGGAGGACGAGGTGCGCGCGCGCGTCGATCGCTACTGGCGGCCCTACCACGCCGCGCTGCGCGGCGAACTCGACCGCATCCGCGCCGGACACGGCCGCGTGGTGCTGTGGGAAGGGCATTCGATCAAGGGCGACCTGCCGTTCCTGTTCGAGGGCCGGTTGCCCGACCTCAACCTCGGCACCGCCAATGGCGCCAGTTGCGCGCCTGCATTGCAGGCGCGCCTGGAAGGCGTGCTGTCCGCGCAGTCGCACTACGATTGGGTGCACAACGGGCGCTTCCGCGGCGGCCACATCACCCGGCACTACGCCGATCCGGCCAACGGCATCGATGCGGTGCAACTGGAAATCAGCCAGCGCATCTACATGGACGAGGAGACTTTCTCCTACGATGCGGACAAGGCGGCGGAGGCAGCGAAGCTCATCCGCCGGCTGCTGGAGGCAGCATTGCGGCATACAGACTCCGATCACTGATGGTTCCTCGTCTTCGTAGGGATGCCCTGCTTCGGCGAGACTGATCCTTGCCAGGGAGTGAATGAATCATGATGTCGTTTCGATGCCTTGCCGTTGCCTGCTGCCTGTTCATGGCGCCAGTGGGCGCGGCCGACGCGCTGGATATCCAGGTCAGGGTCAACCGCCTGCACGGATTGCTTGACCTTGCCTATTCCTACTGCGGCGGTCCCTACGAATCGGCTGCCCTGCAGCAGGCACTCGAATCCGCTGGGCATCGTTCCGGCGAGGCGCCCGAGGCGGTGGTTCGTTTCTGCACGATGGATATTCATCGCGGAGGCGTGGGCGTACCGGGGCGACCGCTGGCGTACGCGACCTGGGGATCGTCGCCTTGGGACCACTTCCTGCGGGCAAGCGTGACCAGTGCGGACATGGCGCAGTTCATCGATGCGACCGCGGGCGTGCTGATGTTCGAAGAGCAGCGCGCCGTGATCGAGGTCATGCACGACATGGCGCCGCTGTACGACCGCTTGATCGAGACGCCATTCGGCGCGCAGGCACGCGCGCATGGCGAGGCATTGTCGGCCTACCTGCACGAACACGCGGTCGGATCGCTGCTGCAGCAGGTCGCCGGGCTGTATGCGGTGCCTTGGCCAGACGACATGCCCCTGTGGGTCGGCCTGTCGCCTACGCCGTCCGGAAGCCAGGAATTCTCGGCATGGGTCCAGGGCAACGTGGTCAGGAGCTTCCTGCCCGTGGATTACGACCGGCTCGACATCTATGCCGGCGTCATGGCGCACGAGTACGCCCACGTGCTGTTTTCCAATCTCTCGACGGACGCCGTGCAGCGGCTCCGGGTGGCCTTCGCACAGTCGGACGCGCCGGGCCGGCGATTCGCGGAAGTCTGGTTGAACGAAGCGCTGGCGACCGCCGCGGGCAACGGGTGGCTCCACTGGAAGCTCACCGGCGAGGCCAATCCGGGCGAGTGGTACAGCGATCCGGTGATCGATCGCTATGCGAAGGCGATAGCGCCTGCCGTGCATGCAGCGCTGGAGTCGGGAGCGACCCTGGACGAAGCATTGGTCGCCGACATCGTTGCGCAGTTCGAGCGTGTGTTTCCTGATGCATGGAACGATCCGGCGGTGGTCTTGCCGCATGCCATGCTGATCGTCGATGCGGATGCGACGTCGAAAGTTGAGCTGGATCGGCGTTATCGCAATCGCGTGCAGACCCGCGCGTTGCGCGTCGAGCCGGCCTCCATTGGCGACGACGCTGGCGGGGACTGGCTGCCAACCGTTCTGCGGGTGTCGGTGTCGGCTGCGGAAACTTCAACACCGCGGTGGCAACGCCGCATCCTGCACGATGGCGGGCTGGAGTTCTCGGTCCGCATCGCATCGGTCGAGTCCTTCGATGCTGCGCTGGATGGGCTCATCGCACGAATCGGCAAGTCAGATTGGTAGGGGGACAGCCCCGACCTGCCCATGAAAAAGCGGAAAGCCCCTCAGGCCGTCGCCAGCAATGGATTGACCACGCGGATCCCGGCAATCCTCTGGCCGGTGTTCAGATCCTCGCTGTAGAGCACGGTGGCCCCGGCCTGCTCGGCGGAAGCCAGGATCAGGGCATCCCAGAACGAGATTTGTGCAAGTTCGCCGAGGTCACCGGCACGCAGCACGGTATCGGGTGTGGTGGGCTGCTGCACCCAGGATGCGTAGATCTGCAGTATTTCGCGGGCGGCCGCGCGCGCAAACGGTGTTGCCAGCTTGCGCGTCACGGTGACGTAGAACTCCTGCAAGACCTGTACCGAGAGTCGACCGTTGCGATTGCCCCATAGTTCGGTCAATGCCTGCGCGGCCAATTCGCGCTTTCGACCGGCGTCCCGGTCGTGCGCGTAAATCAGGATGTTGGTGTCAACGAAGACGATGTCTTTCATGTACGGCGTCCCGGTCCTGCATGCGGGTGCCCGAAAGGGGGAATCCGCTTTCCAGCATGGCCAGGGCCGTGCGCTGCGCGGCGACGTAGGCTTGATCCTCGGCCACAAGCTCGCTCAGTTCGTCGGCCAGCAGGGCGCTGACGCTGCGCCCGCGTCCGGCGGCGATGGCCTTGGCCTTTTTCAGCAGGCCGCTGTCCACGGCCAGGGTGATGTTGTGCTTTGCCGCCATGACGAGTTTCCGACCATCCGCTTTCACGTAATTTACGTGCGGGAATGACCGGGCGTCAACACAGGCGATGACGGATAGGCGTGCGCCACCGCAGCGACGACATCGGTGCCGTCGCCGCGGCTGACACCAGTGAATCGCCGGCTGTTCAGACCTCGAGGGTTGCAAGGTCGCCTTTTTGTTCGAGCCACGCCTTCCTGTCGCCCGCGCGTTTCTTCGCCAGCAGCATGTCCATCAGCCCGCGGGTTTCCACGTCGTCGTCGATGGTGAGCTGCACCAGCCGGCGCGTGTCGGGGTGGATGGTGGATTCGCGCAGCTGCGAGGGGTTCATCTCGCCCAGGCCCTTGAATCGGGTGACGTTGATCGCGCCCGGGCTTTTCTTCGAGGACGCCTTCTCGCGCTCGATCTTCTCCAGCAGCAGGCGCTTTTCTTCCTCGTCCAGCGCATAGAACACCTGCTTGCCCACATCGATGCGGAACAGCGGCGGCATTGCCACGAAGATGTTGCCGGCCTCGACCAGCGCCGGGAAGTGGCGCAGGAACAGCGCGCTGAGCAGGGTGGCGATATGCAGGCCGTCGGAGTCCGCATCGGCCAGGATCACCACCTTGCCGTAACGCA
>JAFAFY010000333.1 GCA_023423235.1 Pseudomonadota bacterium | reverse complement strand
GCGCAGATGCGCACCAACGTGCCGCACATCTTCGCCATCGGCGACCTGGTCGGCCAGCCGATGCTGGCGCACAAGGCCACGCACGAGGGCAAGCTGGCGGCGGAAGTCGCGGCCGGCGAAAAGAAGGAGTGGGTGGCGCGGGTGATCCCGTCGGTGGCCTACACCGACCCGGAAATCGCCTGGGTCGGCATCACCGAGACCGAAGCCAGGGCCAAGGGCCTGAAGGTCGGCGTGGGCAGGTTCCCCTGGGCCGCCAGCGGCCGCGCGATCGGTATCGGCCGCACGGAAGGTTTCACCAAGCTGGTGTTCGACGAGGCCACGCACCGGATCGTCGGCGCCGGCATCGTCGGCGTGCACGCCGGCGACCTGATCGCCGAGGCCGCGCTGGCCATCGAGATGGGCGCGGAAGTCGAAGACATCGGCCACACCATCCATCCGCATCCCACGCTCAGCGAATCGGTGGCGATGGCGGCCGAGGTCTACGACGGCACCATCACCGACCTGTACATCCCGAAGAAGAAGTAGCGCGCCCGCCTGTCGCCTGCCGCGCAGGCGGCAGGTCCGCCTGTGTCGTCGCGCCGCGGCGTTGCCGCCCGTGCAGGTGGCCTGCCGCGAGGCGCCGCGCCCGCCGTCGCCTGCACCATCCGTGCCCGTCGTCGCAGATCGACGCTGCGATAGCGCGACCGCCGTCGCGGTTCGGGTCAACCCCAGCTGTCGCCCCGCGTGTGCCTGCGCGTATTCCGGAGTGGCAGGGGATGACCGCCACCGAGGTGGCCGCAAGGGAGAGGGGAACATGGGCATTCATTTTGGCGGCAGCCTGTCTGCTGCATTGGCGCTGGCACTGGCGCCGTTGACCGGTCTTGCCGGCAACGGCGATGACGCGTCGCGATGGGCCGCGGTGCAGGGAGGCGTGCACACCACCGAGGACACCGCCGCCGTGCAACTGCAGCAGTTGCAGCAACGCGAGGCGCTGCTGCTGCAGCGCGAGCGCATCGCCTACCCGCGCCTGTTCGCGCGCGCGTATGCGGCCTATCCGCGGATCCCGCGCGGCACGCTGGAGGGCATCGCCTTCGTGCAGAGCCGCTGGGCGCACCTGCGGCCCGAGGCGCATGCCGGCGACGACAGCCATCACCACAAGCCGCCGGCCTACGGCGTGATGGGTCTCTACCACGGCGACGGTTTCGCCGACCAGGTGGGCGAGGCCGCCGCGCTGCTGGGCGTGCCCGCCGAGCGCGTGATCGCGGACCCCGCCACCAACGTGCTGGCCGCCGCCGCGTTGCTCGACCAGCAGTTGCGTCATGCCCCGGCCGGCGATGCCAGCGACGCGGCTGCCGCGCTGGCCGCCTACGCCGGGTTCTCGCCCGAGGGCGCCGCCAAGTCGGGTGCGATCGACGATTACGCGCGTGCCAGCTTCGCCTTCGACGTGCTGCTGGCGCTCGACCGCGGCGTCGACGACAACGGCATCCGCATCGCCGAGACGCCGATCGAATGGGAGCGTGCCTTCGCGCCCGACACCCTGGTCAAGCTCAACGCGCCGCTGGTCCGCCTGAACGTGGCCGAGGACCTGGTGGAGACCGAGGACTACCGCATCGACCCGGTCAGCGAGCAGCTGGTGCGCCAGGGCCAGGCTAAGGCCGCGACCGATGCCGAAGCCAAGAGCGACGACTACGGCCCGGCGATCTGGAACGCGGCGCATTCCTCCAACTACACCGCCTCGCGCAGCCAGGCGATCAGCGCGGTCACCATCCACACCGCGCAGGGCAGCTATGCCGGCACGATCTCCTGGTTCAAGAACGCTTCGGCCAATGTCAGCGCGCACTACGTGATCCGCAGCTCCGATGGCCAGGTCACGCAGATGGTGCGCAATGCCCATACCGGCTGGCACGTGGGCAACCACAACAGCTACACCCTGGGCATCGAGCACGAGGGCTACGTCAACAACGCCAGCTGGTACACCAGCGCCATGTACAACGCCTCGGCGGCGCTGGTGCGCAACTTCTGTTCGAAGTACAGCGCGATTCCCTGCAACAGCGCCTACAGCGGCGCGGCCAGCAGCGGCGTGGTGGTGCTGCCCACCAGCGTCAAGATCAAGGGCCACCAGCACTTCAGCGGCCAGACCCATACCGATCCGGGCATCAACTGGAACTGGGGCCACTACTACAGCCTGCTCAATCCGGGCGGCGGTGGCGGCGGCACCACCCGCGTGCTGGATTCGTTCGAGTCCAACGTCGGCCACTTCAACACCTCGCCGGCGTACTCGGGCAGCACTACCGGCATCTCCACCGCATCCACGGCCAGCCGCGATTGCGGCACCCGGCGCAACGGCAGCTGTTCGTTGCGGGTACTGCTCAAGGACAACCCCAATACCTCGGCCGCGTGGGCGGTGCGCCTGCTTTCGGGCAGCGGCAACCCCGGCAGCAACAGCGCGCTCTCGCGCAACAACGGCCGCGTCGGGTTCTGGGTGTGGTCGGGCGGCAGCGGCCTGAGCGTGGGCGTGGGCATCGACGACAGCGACGGTACCGAGCGTTCGGTGAGCCGCAGTATCCCGGCCAACCAGTGGACCTTCGTCGAGTGGAACCTGACCGACGCCGGGCAGTGGGACGGCTGGGTCGGCAACGCCAACGGTGCGATCACCGCGTCCAGCGTCACCCTCGATGCGATCTGGCTCTACCGCGCGCAGACCAGCTTCGACGTCAACGTCTACATCGACGACGTGCAGATCAAGAACTGATCCGCCGCGGCCGGCAGTGGCGCGGGCAGCCCCCGCGTCGCTGCCGCGCCCGAGGTCAACCGCCAGCCCGCGCTTTCCCGAGCCGCCGGTCCGCATGCGGACGCCACCGGCGCTGCGGGCCGGTCATCGCATTCCGCCGGGATATGCCCATGCGCCCCGCATCCTGCTTCCGTAACGCCCGTTCTTCCCCGGCGCCCGCGCCCGCACGCCGCCGGTGGCTGCTGGCGGTCGTGGTTGCCATGCTGCTCGCGGCGGTGGCCTATGCCGCGCTGTTGCAGGGCCGCGCCGCGCTGCCGTCCACCGCGTCCTCGCAGGTGTCGACACCGGCACATGCCAGCGGCGCATCGGCAACTGCCGCGGACGCCGCGCCCGGCAGCATCGCATCCGGCAGCATCGCGCCTCCCCTGGCGGCACCCGCCGCTGGCCCATTGCTGCGCGTGCGCGACAGCCTGACCGGCGCCGCGCTCGATGCCGAAGTGCAGCTGCATGCCCCCGGCGGTGACCGCCTCCAGGTCGCCAGCGGCGGCAGCCGCATCGCCGCACCTGCGGCGGGACGCCACTTCGTCAGTGCACATGCGCCGGGCCATGCCGAACTCGGCGCCGCGCTGGCGTTCGGCGATGCCGCCCCCCTGCCGGTCACGCTGTGGCTGCCGCCGGACAAGCCGTCAGCCGATCTCGACCTCCAGGCCCTGCGCGCGCTCGACTGTGGCGACTGCAGCGTGCTCTGGGGCCATGTCTACGATGCCCGGAGCGGCCGCCCGCTGGCCGGGGCGCGCGTCAAGACCGACGAGGGCACGCACGCGGTGACCGACGCACGTGGCCGCTTCGAGCTGCTGGTACCCGTGGCGGTGCCCGCGCTTGCAGGTACCGAGGCCCTGCCGGCCAGCACCACCCTGTGGGTGCGCGCCCGCGGCTATCGCGAGCAGCAACTCGCTGGCGTGCCGCTCTATCACGATGCCAGCCACTACGTGATCGACCTGCAGCCGGGCAGCGGCCGCGAGACCATCGACCTGAGCCAGCGCCAGGTGCTGGCGGCCACGCAGGCGCCCGGTGTGCCACCTGCGCTGCGCGCGCCCGCGCACGATCCGCAGCCGTCGCCTGCAGCAGCGCCGGGCGATGCCGCGCCGGTCACGCTGGAGGCCGTGGATACGGCCCGCCTGGCCCGCGGTACGGCGGCGGTCGCGGTGCCGGCCAGCATCCGCGTCGGCACCGGCTGTACCGGACGCAGCTGCACCGGCGTGTCGGTCTACAGCTTCGAGGACTACGTCGGCGGTGGCCTGGACGACGAATGGATCGCCTCCTGGCACCCGCAGTCGCTGGCCGCCGGCGCAGTCGCCTATCGCAGCTACGCCGCGTGGTTTGCCGCCAACCCGATCAACAGCCAGTACGACATCTGCAGCAGCACCTCCTGCCAGGTGTTCCGGCCCGCGACCGTGGCCGCGACCGTGGCCGCCGCTGCGGCGACCCGCGGCGTGGTGCTGACCCGCGACGGCAGCCGCGCCGCGTCGACCGAGTATTCGTCGGAAAACAACGCCTGGGACGACCCGTCCGACGGCAAGACCTGCAACAACCAGGACCTGTCCTGCGGCAACGGCTTCAACGGCTCGCCCGCCACCGGATGGTCCTGCCTGGCCGACGAGGTGGGGCGCGGCCGTGGCTGCTATGGCCATGGCCGCGGCATGAGCCAGTGGGGCAGCCAGCGCTGGGCGGCGGACCGCGGCCGCGACTGGCAGTGGATCGTCAACCACTACTACAACGCCTCCAACCGGCCCAGCGGCATGCGCAATGCGTTCCTGGCCAACCTGCCGGCGACCGGCAACGGTCAGGTGCTGGACGACTTCGAGGCCGGCGTCGGCCGTTTTGGCACTGCGCCGACCTGGTCGGGCAGCACCACCGGCATCGCCACGACCTCCACCGCCAGCCGCGACTGCGGCGTGCGCCATGGCGGCGGTTGTTCGCTGCGGGTGCTGCTCAAGGATGATCCCGCCAGCCAGGCGGCGTGGTCGGTCCGGTTGCTCTCGGGCCAGGGCGCAGCCGCGGCCAACGCGCCGTTGGCACGCGCCGATGGCCGCATCGGCTTCTGGATCTATTCCGGCGGCAGCGGCATGCGCGTGGCGGTCGGCATCGACGACAGCGACGGCACCGAGCGCTCGCTGCCGCGCGATCTGCCCGCCAACCAGTGGAGCTACGTCGAATGGCGGCTGTCCGATGCCGCGCAGTGGGACGCATGGTCGGGCGGCAACGGTGCGATCACCGCCGCCACCGTCACCCTGGACGCGATCTGGCTGTACCGTGCGCAGACCAGTTTCGACGTCAATGTCTACATCGACGATGTGCAGCTGCGCCGGTAGGCAGGCCGCGTGCCTGGACGGCGCGCCACGATCCGTTCACATGTCCGCAGCGGTGAAGGCAGGTGGTGCGTCGATCAGGACACGCAACGAAAAGGCCCCGGCACTGCATGCCGGGGCCCTGGTCCGCCTGCAGGCGCCTTGCCCGCCGTCCGCGTGGACGGCCGGGCACGCCGGGGCAGGACTCAGAACCGGAAGGTGATGCCCGCCATCGGGCCGTGCACCTTCAGCTGGCCGGTGGCCTTGCCGGTGACGTCGATCGGGTCGAGGCCCACCTCGTCGGCCGGCAGCGTCGCGCTGTAGCCGTCCTTGAGCTTGAGGCGGAACCAGTCGTAGCCCACATGCACGCCGACACGCTCGCTGATCAGGTATTCGACGATCAGGCCGGCACGCTCGAAGTGCCCGTCCTCATCGAGGAAGTTGCCCCAGTTGGTGTCCAGGTATTGGCCTTCCAGGCCCACCCGCCAGCTGTCGGTGGGACGCCAGGTCAGGCGCGTGTGCAGGCCCGGCGAGTACCCGTCCTTCTTCCAGCGCAGGCTCTCGGCCTGCGCCGGCACCTCGTCGGTGGCGGTGGTTTCGCCCGACGCCTCGACCTCCAGCTTGGCGTAGGTCACGCCCAGGCCCAGGCCCCATTCGAAGGCCGGGGTCTGCACCACCGCGTATTCGTAGTTGAGGCTCGCCAGGCGGAAGGCGGCCTCGCCACGCGCGCTCAGCGCGGGAACCTCGACGCTGCCACCGCCAACGCCCAGGGTGTCGCCCGGGTACTCGAATTCGCGGTCGTCGCTGTAGTCGTAGTAATTGCCCACCAGCGACTGGCGCTCGCTGAGGCTGAAGCCGATGGCGCCGCGCGGCCGCCACACATTGCCGAAGCTCGCGGTCTCGCTGCCGCCGAAAGTGGCGGTCTCGCTGCCGTTGGTGGCCGTGCCTTCGCCCGACAGGGTGATCGAGGATTCGGGGTAGAACGCGCTCAGGCGCAGATGGAAGCGGTCGTCGCGTTCATCGCTCTGGGCGTGGGCGGGCAGGGCGGCAAGGCCGGCGGTGGCGGCCAGCAGTGACAGGGCGAGCAGGCGGGGGGCATGGAATGCGGGCATGGGGGTCTCGTTGTTCTTGTACGGGGAATACGGCGCCTGCCCGCTGGTCGTGCGCGGGACGGCAGGTGCCGGAAGGTGCGGCGAGTGTCGAGGTGTCGCGGTCTTGTCACCGTGAAGAGGTGCCCGCGCATCCAGCGGCAACGCGACAGAGCTGTGCGGCCAACGGATGTCTGGTGACATCGTTGCCCGGCACGGCGTGGACCCCCCCGGCGACGGCGGGGCGCCCGCAAGGCAGGGCGGCCAGGGCAAATGGCCCGCGGCCTGCCGCAGGCCCGGACAAGGCGAAGCCCCGGCTGGAACCGGGGCTTCGGGAGAGGCCTGCGAGGGACCGACGAGGATGGCGCGCAGGCCACGCCAGACTAGACCGGGTGCGCGCCGCGGAGTTCCGTCATTTCCGCGACTTTTTCGATGAATGCGCGAAACGGCACCCGATGGGCATCCGTCGGCCGGCGGCGGTTGTCCGCAAATCGTTGGCACTGCTATACTTTTGCGGCTTGGCAGGGCGCTTTGCGATGCCCTCCGGATCACCCCAACCTCCAGGACCGCGTCTGTGCTGACTTCCGTCGCTGCGGGTCGGCGGCTGGCACAGCGCGCAATCGTCTGGCAGGCGGTCGCAATCGCGGTGACGGCGCTGGCTTTCCTCGCCAAGGGCGGGAGCTGGGCCCTAGCGGCGGCGCTGGGTGGTGCGGCAGTGGCTGCAGGCGGCTGGTTGTCGGCCGTGATCGCGCTGGGGGGCGGGGTCAATCCGTCGGCCGGTGCGCTTGCGCGGCTGCTGGCGGGCGTGGTGTTGAAGTGGGTCGTGGTGGTGGCCGTGTTGCTGCTGGGTGTTGGAATGTGGCGCTTGCCGCCGGTCCCGATGTTCGTCGGCGTCATCGTCGCGCTGTTCGCGCAGCTGCTGGCGATGGCCAGGCCAGCCACCCGGCAATGAATACGTTAACCAGACAGGTTTGATCTTATGGCGGGCGAAGCGGAACTGACCCCTACCAGCTACATCCAGCACCACCTGCAGAACCTGACGGCTCAGGTCGGCGAGGGCGGCTTCTGGACGCTGCACGTCGACACCCTGGTCACCTCGCTGCTGCTGGGCGGGCTGATGGTGTTCATGTTCTGGCTGGCCACGCGCAAGGCCACCGCCGGCGTGCCGGGCAAGTGGCAGGCGTTCGTCGAGATCTGCCTGGAATTCGTCGACAAGCAGGCGCGCGACACCTACCACGGGACCAGCAAGCTGGTGACGCCGATCGCGATCACCCTGTTCTTCTGGATCCTGCTGATGAACATGGTCAAGTTCATCCCGGCCGATTTCATCGCCAAGCCGCTGGAACTGCTGGGCGTGCACTACTGGAAGCCGGTGCCGACCGCCGACGTCAACGCCACCCTCGGCCTGTCGATCAGCGTGTTCTTCCTCACCGTCTTCTTCGCCCTGCGCTCCAAGGGCATGGGCGGGCTGACCAAGGAATTCCTGTTCGCGCCGTTCGGCAAGTGGATGGTGCCGTTCAATCTGATCCTCAACATCGTCGAGTGGCTGAGCAAGCCGATCTCGCTGGCGATGCGACTGTTCGGCAACATGTTCGGCGGCGAGATCGTGTTCCTGCTGATCTGGGTGCTGGGCGGCGCAAGCCTGCTGG
>JAFAFY010000327.1 GCA_023423235.1 Pseudomonadota bacterium | reverse complement strand
GCCTGGGCCGGCGCGTGCTGGCCGGCGCCTTGGCGGCCGGCCCGGCCCGCCATCTGCTGGCGCCGGCGCCGGGTGATGGCTACGCCGGGGTGATGGCGCGCTGGCCACGGCCCCGGCTGACCGCCTTGCACCGCGACCTCGGCGCGCTGGCCTATGCGCCGGCGATCCGCGCCGAGATCGGCCGCGACGCGGTGCGCAGGCTCAAGCTCGCACTCGGCAACAGCTACCTGTTGGCGCTCGACCGCACGGTCTGGGACGGCAAGGTCGAGGCGCAGGTCCAGGCGCGCCTGGCGGCGTCGCTGCGCGAGGTCCTGGCCAGCGGCGACGACATCGCCCCGGCGCTGTTCCCGTTGCTCGAACAGCAGGGCCGCAGCGAACTGCAGGCCTGGACTACGCGTCGCGACACCGCGCTCGGCGACTGGGCGCGGCTGCTGTCGGCGCCTGCCGGATTGCCGCCTGCGCACCTGCCGGAGAAGCCGGTGCTGGTGCTGCACACCCATCATCTCAACCGCGTCATCGCAGACTGACCCGGCGCCTTGACGCGGCGCCACGCCTGGTTGTCCTAGAACTCTTCCTGTCGAATCCGTCACCGAGCCGCCCATGTCCAACCCCGCCCCGACCGCCTCGCCTTCCGACCGCCGCAGCGCTGCGGCGGCGGTGTTCGAGCGGCGCCAGTTCCACCGCGCGCTGGCCGGCACCATCGTGCGTGCGCACGAGTGGCAGGCGCTGGGCGAGCTCGATGAGTTGCTGGCGCGGGTCAACACGCTGTATGAAGAAGCCGGCGACGAGATCCGCAAGGCGCGCGAGCAGGGCTACAGCGAGGGTTTCGCCGAGGGCCTGGACCGGGTCAAGCAGCAGATGACCGAACAGCTTGCCGCGCTCAACGAACGCCGCGCGCGCGTGCTGGGCGAGGCCGTCGGCCGGATCGGTGACCTGGCCTGCGCGATCGTCGCGCGCATCGCGCCCGATTTCGACGCCGCCAAGGTGGTGCCGCCGCTGGTGATGCGCGCGGTGGAATCGGCGCAGGCCGAACAGTTCCTGCTGATCCGCGTGCATCCGTCCGCGCGCGACAGCGTCAACCAGGGCCTGGGCGCGGTGCGCCAGGCGCATCCGGGTGTCGGCGTGATCGAGCTGGTCGACGACGAAAGCCTCGACCCGCTGAGCTGCGTGGTGGTGTCGGAGGCCGGCGAAGTGCGCGCCGGCGTCAGCCAGCAGATCGAAGCGATCCGCGCCGCATTGGCCCAGGCCAGCGGGGCGCCTGCATGAACGGCGGCGCCATCCCCGGCTTCGAGCTGCCGGCGGCGGCGCAGGTTGCCGCGCCAGACCCGCTGCTGCAGGCGCTGGGCCAGGTCAAGACGATCGAGCGGGTCGGCCGCGTTGCCGAGGCCTACGGCACCCTGATCAAGGCCACCGGCCTGCGCGCCTCGATCGGCGAGCTGTGCCACCTGCGCAATCCCGCCGGTGCCGGGGATCCGGATTTCGAGCTGGCGGCCGAGGTCGTCGGCGTCTCGCGCCAGCACACCCTGCTGACCCCGCTGGGCTCACTCGACGGCATCTCGGCCACCACCGAGGTCTACGCCACCGGCCGCCAGGCCTCGGTGCGCGTGGGCAACGGCCTGCTCGGGCGGATCCTCGACGCGCACGGCGAGACCATCGACGACAAGGGGCCGATCGGCCCGAGCGTCGATGCGCCGATCTATGCCGCCTCGCCCAATCCGCTGACCCGCAGCCTGATCGAGAAGCCGTTCTCCACCGGCGTGCGCGCCATCGACACGGTGATGACCGCGGGCGAGGGCCAGCGCATCGGCATCTTCGCCGTGGCAGGCGGCGGCAAGAGCACCCTGCTGGGCATGCTGGCGCGCGGCGGCGATGCCGACGTCAACGTGATCGTGCTGGTCGGCGAGCGCGGCCGCGAGGTCAATGAATTCGTGTTCGACAATCTGGGCCCGGAAGGCCTGGCGAAATCGGTGGTGGTGGTCGCCACCTCCGACCGTCCCGCGCTCGAGCGCAGCCGCGCGGCCTGGGTCGGCACCGCGGTCGCCGAGTATTTCCGCGACCAGGGCAAGCGCGTGCTGCTGCTGGTCGATTCGGTCACGCGCTTCGCGCGCGCATTGCGCGACGTCGGCCTGGCGATCGGCGAGCCGCCGGCGCGGCGTGGCTTCCCGCCGTCGGTGTTCAGCGAACTGCCGCGCCTGTTCGAGCGCGCGGGCAACAACGACAAGGGCTCGATCACCGCGTTCTACACCGTGCTGGCCGAGGACGAGGATGGCGGCGATCCGATCGTCGAGGAAGTGCGCTCGATCCTCGATGGCCACATCGTGCTCTCGCGCAAGCTGGCCGCGGCCTATCACTACCCCGCGATCGACGTGCTGACCAGCCTCAGCCGCACGATGCCGCGCGTGGTCGAGCAACCGCACCTGCGCGCCGCGGGCCAGCTGCGCAAGTACCTGGCCAAGCACCAGGAGATCGAGCTGCTGCTGCAGTTGGGCGAATACAAGCGCGGCACCGATCCCGATGCCGACGTGGCGATCGAGAAGATCGGCCCGATCCGCGCGCTGCTGCAGCAGTCCGAGCACGAGCTGGTGCCGTTCGAGGCGTCCTCGGCCGCGCTGCGGAAGCTGTTCGGATGAAACGCTATCCGCTGCAGACGCTGATCCAGCTGCGCGCGCACCGCACCGAGGCCGCGCGCATGGTGGTGCTGGAGAAGCAGCGCGCGGCGCTGGCCTGCCGCGAGGCCTGCACCCGCA
>JAFAFY010000081.1 GCA_023423235.1 Pseudomonadota bacterium | reverse complement strand
CCGTCACCCCATCCGCGGGCGTGAGCACCGGCAACTGGTCGGGCGCGAACTCCTGGTAGCGCGGCGCGGTCATCTTTTCGCGCGCCGGCAGGTTGACCCACAGCTGGAAGCCGCGCATGCGCCCTTCCTGCTGCTCGGGCATTTCCGAATGCACCAGGCCGCGGCCGGCGGTCATCCACTGCACGCTGCCCGGCACCAGCAGGCCCTCGTTGCCGTGGTTGTCGCGGTGGCGCATGCGGCCATCGAGCATGTAGGTCACCGTCTCGAAGCCGCGGTGCGGATGCTCGGGAAAACCGGCCAGGTAATCCTCGGCGCGGTCGGTGCCGAATTCGTCGAGCAGCAGGAACGGGTCAAGGTCGGGCAGCTGCGGCGTGCCAATGACCCGGGTCAGCTTGACCCCGGCACCATCGCTGGCTGGCATGCCGCGCAGCGTGCGCACGACGCGGGCGTCTTCGGTATGGCGGGCGGACATGGCGGACTCCTGATGGGATTGCCTGCCAACATGTGGCCGCGCGGCGCGCGCCACCACCGCGACCGGCGGAACGGAAGGTTGTACCGGCGCGACGATCGCCGCGGCAGGCAGACTTTGCGAGCGGCCGAAGCCGCCGCATAGAATCGGGCCATGCCCCGCATCCTCGTCTTCCAGCATGTCGCCGCCGAACCGCTGGGCACCCTCGACCCGTTGATCCGCCAACGCGGCCACCGCATCCGCTTCGTCAATTTCGAGCGCGAACCCGATGCCCAGCCCAACGTGGACCGCTATCGCGGGCTGATCGTGCTGGGCGGGCCGATGAACGTGGAGGAGCAGCACACGCGGCCGCACCTGCGCACCGAACTGCGCGCGATCGAGCGCATGCTGCACCAGGGCAAGCCGGTGCTGGGCATCTGCCTGGGCGCGCAATTGCTGGCGCATGTGCTGGGCGCGCCGGTGCGGCGCATCGAACGCCCCGAGATCGGCTGGTATCCGCTGCGCACCACCGACGCCGGCCAGGCCGACCCGGTGCTCGGGGCACTCGGCCGCGACGCCGCGGTGTTCCAGTGGCATGGTCGGCACTTCCAGATTCCCGACACCGCCACCCACCTGGCCTGGACCGAGCACTGCGAGCAGCAGGCCTTCCGCTGGGGCGACAGCGCCTACGGGTTCCAGTTCCACCTGGAAATGGACGAGCCGCTGATCGAGCGCTGGCTGGCCAATCCGGCCTACCGCGCCGAACTGCTGGCCTCCGGGCTGCCGCACGATGCCGACGCGATCCGCGCGCATACCCGCGCCCACATCGCCACCATGCAGGGCCACGCCGACCAGGTATTCAACAGTTTCCTGGATCTGATCGGCCGCCCGCAGCGGCGCATCGTGCTGCCCTCGCGCGAGTTCGTGTAGGGCCAAGCGGGCCGCATGCGGCAGGGCCGGCGGCATCGAACACCGCCACGGGAACGACTACCGCAGGGAGATTTCCGGCAGCGGGATATCGGGCACGGACACCTTTGGCACCGTGATGTCCGGGCCGAACACGTAGAACAGCTCGCCGATCGTCGGCCAGCCCAGCATCGGCGCCAGCCACCAGTAGGCGGCGACCAGGATCAGCACGGTGGCGAGCAGGCGCACGACCAGGCCCGCCACCTTGTAGGCGACATAGACGCCGACGATGACCAGCACGAAGCCGAGCCAGCTCATGCGGCGTCGGCCTCCACGTCGTCGTGCAGCGGCTGCAGCGCGGGATCGAGTGCGACGCGCCCGTCGAACACGAAACAGCGGCCGTCGTAGCCGAAACCGCCGACCTGCTCGAAGTAACCCAGGATGCCGCCGTCGAGCTGCAGCACGTTGTCCATGCCGTCGGCCTGCATCCACAGCGCGGCCTTCTCGCAGCGGATGCCGCCGGTGCAGAAGCTGACCACGGTGGCGTCCCGCAGGTCCTCGCGGTGCGGGGCCAGGGCGCCCGGCAGCTCGGTGAAGTTGTCGATCGGCAGGGTCAACGCGTCGTGGAAAGTGCCGTAACCGACCTCCTCGCGGTTGCGGGTGTCGAGCAGCACCAGCCGCCGGCCGTTGTCGTCGCTGCCCTGCGCCAGCCAGCGCGCCAGGTCCTGCGGCGCGACCGCCGGCGCGCGCGCGGCGGCCTGCAGCGGCATGGCCTCGTCGCGGCGGAAGCTGATGATCTCCGGCTTGACCTTCACCTTGAGCCGCGCGAACGGCTGCGCGGCGCTGACACTGCGCTTGACCTGCAGCGCGGCGAAGCGCGGATCGCTGCGCAGCGCGGCGAGGAAACCGTCGATCGCCGCGCCCGTTCCGGCAAGGAACAGGTTGATGCCCTCGGGCGCGACCAGCACGGTGCCACGCAGCGGTGCGTGTTCGGCGCGCGTGCGCAGCAGCGCCGCCAGCGCGGCGGGATCGTCGATGGCGACGAAATGGTAGGCGGCGATATTGACGATCATGCCGCGCAGTCTACGCGGTGGGCACCGGCCACCGCCTGAGCGGGTGGACGGCACGGACGTTGGCGGCTGGCGGCTGGGACCATCGCCGCCGCGCCTCTGCCCTGCCCGCGGCCGTCGCCCGGTCCGCGATGCCTGCGGACCGGGAACGGCGCGTCTCGCGCGATCAGTCGTTCTCGTGGAACTCGCGCACGAATCGGTCGAACAGGCGCACGCCAAAACCGGTGGCCCCGGCCGGCGAAGTCGCAGTGCCGGTCGATTCATTCCAGGCCATGCCGGCGATGTCCAGGTGTGCCCAGGACTGGCCCGGCTCGATCCACTCGCCGATGAAATGCGCCGCCGTGCCCGAGCCGGGCCGGCCGCCGCCGTTGCGCAGGTCGGCGATCGGCGATTCCAGCGCCTTGCCGTAGGACGCCAGCAGCGGCATGCGCCAGACCGCCTCGCCCGAGGCCTCGCCGGCGCTGGCCAACTGGGTGGCCAGGGTGTCATCGGGCGAGTACAGGCCGGCGAAATCGCTGCCCAGCGCGGTGACGATCGCGCCGGTCAGGGTGGCGATGTCGACCACGACCCTGGGCTTGTCCTGGCGCTGCACGTACCACAGCGCATCCACCAGCACCATGCGGCCCTCGGCGTCGGCGCTCATGATCTCGAAGGTCTTGCCCGAAGCGGTGCGGATCACATCGCCCGGGCGCATGGCATTGCCCGAGGGCATATTCTCGGCCAGCGCGGCCACCGCCACCGCATTGACCGGCGCGCGGCGCCCGGCCAGCGCCAGCACCGCGCCGGTGGCCGAGGCCGCACCGGTCATGTCGTACTTCATGCGCCACATCCCGTCGTTGCCCTTGATCGAGATGCCGCCGGTATCGAAGGTGATGCCCTTGCCGACGAAAGCGACCGGCGCCTGGCCGCGCGCGCCACCGTTGTAGCGCACCAGCATCAGTCGAGGCGGGCGCACGCTGCCCTGGCCCACGGCCAACAGGCTGCCCATGCCGAGCCGCTCCATCGCCGGCACGTCCAGCACCTCGATGCTGACATCGGCCAGCCCGGAGAACGCTGCCTGGGTCCGCCTGACGAATTCCTCCGGATACAGCACGTTGGCCGGCTCGGTCACCAGGTCGCGCGCGAACCACACCGCGTCGGCCACCGGCTTCCAGTCGGCCGCCCAGGCCTGCGCGGCCGCAGCGCCGGCCGGGGTCCGGATCACCAGTTCGCCCTCGCCGGTGGCGGCGCCCTCGCCGCCGGTCTGGTACTTGCGGAACCGGTACTGGCCCAGCGCGGCGCCGAAGGCCAGGTGTGCGCCGGAGTCGGCTTCGGCGCCTTCCCACAGCAGTTCGATGCGCGGCGCCCGACTGCCGGCGGCGAACTGGCCGACGCGGCCGCCGATGTCCTCGAGCAGGCGCGGCGTGGGGGCATCGCTGCCGGTGCCGACAAGGAGCACGCGGTCGTAGCCGCCGATGCCGGGCAGGTCGAGCTGGCTGCCGGCCTTGCCGGTGAATGCCGCCGCCGCGACCGCACGCGACAAGGCGCCAGCGCTGGCCGCATCGACCTGTGCGAAGGCGGTCCCGGGCGCCGCGCCCTCGCGCACGGCGATCGCCAGGGTGCCGGCGGCAGGCGCCTGCAGCACATCGAAACGGATCTCGCGCTGCGCGGCCACGGGCAATGCGACGCAGACGAGAGCGGAAGCCAGCAGCCAGCGCTGCAGCGGACGTGTGGGGGTCATGCGGTCTCCAGAGGGTCGAT
>JAFAFY010000302.1 GCA_023423235.1 Pseudomonadota bacterium | reverse complement strand
ACCCGAAGGTGCCGTCGCATCGTGCTGTCAGAAAAGTCCGCGGCTCAGTAGGTCGCGTCCGGATGCTTGAGGCGGTAGCCGACCTGCGCGGGCTTCTCGCCCTCCATGATCAGCGCATAGCTGACATGGTCGAAAGTGCGGAACACCATCGCGTGCGCGGCGTACTCGTCGGGCATGCGGTTGCGGCGCGAGCCCGGGTTCGGCGCGTCGGTGATGCGCGAGGTGTTGGGGTGGCGGACCCGGTCGACCGAATGCGGGCCGCCGCGCCAGATCGAGAACACCGTGCCGTTGTCCACGCCCTGCTGGTGGCCGGCGGAGATCGCGATCACGTCGCGCGGGCCGCCGGTGATCAGCGCATCGGCCACCGCCAGGATGCGGGCGTCGGCGGCGATCGCATCGGCCGACGGCGGGTGCGGGAAGAACTGCAGGTCGTAGGGCTGCGGGTTGACCGGGGTCAGGCGGTCGCCGGCGCGGGCCTCGAAGCCGTTGTCGTCGAGCACCAGGGTGGTGGCTTCGCTGTCGGGCGTCGGGCCGCGCAGCACCGTGGCCACGCCCATCTGCACGATCTCGTAGCCCAGGAACGCGTCCTGGCCGTTGAGCTTCGGGACGGTGTCGCGCCACAGGTTGCCTTCGCCGTGGATGCGCTGGCCGCGGTAGTCGAGGTCGCGGCTGCGGCGTGCGCCGTAGAACTCGGTTGCCGGGCGGATCACCGCGTAGCGCTGGCCGGGCTGGGCGTTGTCCAGGCCGGTCACGTAGATGTTGCGATCGAAGCTGCCGCGCAGGCGGGTGTCCTCGGCGCCGAGCACGTAGGGCAGGTCCTCGAAGTCGAAGACGATGCTGCGGTTCTTCAGGAACGGCTCGATGTCGGCCAGCGAGATCGCATCGATCGGCGCGACGGTCTCCGGGCGCGGGCCCGGCTGCAGCGTGACCCGGTTGAGATAGGCCAGGCTGATCACGTCGCCGGGATAGATCAGGTGCGGATTGGCGATCTGCGGATTCGCCTGCCAGATCTCCGGCCACAGCCAGGGCTTGTCCAGGAAACGCCCGGCGATGCCCCACAGCGTGTCGCCGCGGACCACCACGTAGGTGTCAGGATGATCGCCGCGCATCCCCTGCGCGGCGGCAAATGTCGTAACGGTCAGCAACGCGACGGCAGACGCCGTGCGAAGCGACCGGGAAAGGCGCTGAAACATGCCGGCCATCTACCCGCTCCCCTTGGAGATTTCCCCTTGCAGCGCCGCAATATAGCCTGAAACCTCCGCGGCGGCGCAAGCGCCCCGGGCGCTACAATGACAAATCATGCCCGCGGCTGTGACCGCCTTCGCTGTTCCCCTCGAAAATGTCCCTTCTCCCGATCCTCGAATACCCCCATTCCCGCCTGCGCAACGTCGCCGCGGCGGTTTCCGGCGACCGTTTTGCCGATCCTGCATTCCAGCGCCTGCTCGATGACATGTTCCAGACCATGTACGAGGCGCCGGGCATCGGCCTGGCCGCGACCCAGGTCGACACCCACGAACGCTTCATGGTGATCGACGTCACCGAAGGCCGCGACCAGCCGCTGGTGTTCGTCAACCCGAGCATCCGCGAGGCCTCCCAGGATCTGCGCGTGCATACCGAGGGCTGCCTGTCGATCCCGGGCGTGTTTGCCGACGTCACCCGCGCCGACGGCATCGTGGTCGAGGCCCTGGACCGTCACGGCAAGCCGTTCGAGCTGGCCGTCGACGGCCTGCTTGCGACCTGCGTGCAGCACGAGATCGACCACCTCGACGGCAAGCTGTTCATCGATTACCTGTCGCCGCTCAAGCGCGACCGCGCGCTGAAGAAGCTCGAGAAGCTGCGCAAGCAGGGCGACTGAGCGATGGCCCTGAGGATCGTATTCGCCGGCACCCCGGAGTTCGCCGTGCCGGCGCTGCAGGCCGCCGATGCCCGCCGCGAGGTGGTGGCTGTCTATACCCAGCCCGACCGGCCCGCCGGCCGTGGCCGCGTGCTCACGCCCTCGCCGGTCAAGCGCGAGGCCGGGACCCGCGGCCTGGTGGTGCGCCAGCCCGAGCGCCTGAAGGGCGCCGCGGTGCAGGACGCGCTGCGCGCGCTGGAGCCCGACCTGATGATCGTCGTCGCCTACGGCCTGCTGCTGCCGCAGGCGGTGCTCGACATCCCGCGCTTCGGCTGCTGGAACGTGCATGCCTCGCTGCTGCCGCGCTGGCGCGGCGCGGCGCCCATCCAGCGCGCGATCCAGGCCGGCGATGCCGAGACCGGGGTCTGCCTGATGCAGATGGAGAAGGGTCTGGATACCGGCCCGGTGCTGCTGAAGCTGGCGACCGCGATCGCGCCGCAGGACACCGCGGGGGATCTGCACGACCGCCTGGCCCAGCTCGGCGCGCAGGTCATCACCGATGGCCTGGGCCTGCTGCGTGCCGGCATCCGGCCGGTGCCGCAGCCGCAGCCCGAGGCCGGCGTGACCTACGCGCACAAGCTCGACAAGGCCGAGGCATGGCTGGACTGGACCCGGCCCGCGCCGCAGCTGGCCGACCAGGTGCGCGCGTTCAATCCCTGGCCGGTGGCCGAGGCCGAGGTTGCCGGCGAGAAGCTGCGCATCCATGCCGCGACCGCGCTGGCGCTGGCCCACGACCAGGCGCCGGGCACTTTGCTGGCGGCCGGCCGCGAAGGCATCGACATCGCCTGCGGCGAGGGCGCGCTGCGCATCCGCACCCTGCAGCGCGCCGGCGGCAAGGCGATCACCGCGGCCGACTATCTCAATGCACGCGGCGCGCTGAAGTCCGCGGCCGTGGGCCAGGGCTGAGGTTGTGCGCATCGGCGGCATGCAGCGCGCGATGGTGCAGTCGGGATGCCTGCGCAGGCCTTGCTGTCGCCGCGTGCCGGGGTTCGTGAGCGGTCGGCCGTGGTGAGCAGGGCCAACCGCAGCCGCGCCGGTGCCGCGCACGCGCCGGGCTTGCAATCGCCCGGCATGCAACCACGCGTCGTCGCCGCGCAGGTGCTCGATGCGGTGCTGCATCGCGGTCGTTCGCTGAAGGCGGAACTGGCAACGGCGCTGCCGGCGGTGAGCGACCCGCGCGACCGCGCCCTGGTCGAGGCGATCTGTTTCGCCGCGCTGCGCAACCAGGCGCGTTATGACGCGGCGCTGGCGGCGTGGATGCCGCGGCCGTTGTCGCGTCGCGATGCACCGCTGCGCGCGCTGCTGTATGCCGGCTTCGCCCAGCTCGATCCGATGGGCCTGCCCGCGCACGCCGCGCTGAGCGCCACCGTGGACGCCGCGCGCCTGCTGGGTCGCAGCCACCAGGCCGGACTGGTCAACGCGCTGCTGCGGCGCGCGCAGAAACAGGGCCTGCCCGCCGCCGCGGCGGATGCCGCGTGGCCGGCGTGGCTGCTGGCCGAGGTCCGCGGCGACTGGCCGGGCGAGGGTCTCGCCGACGCGATCCTCGCCGCCAGCGCGCAGCCGGCGCCGCAATGGTTGCGGGTCAACCGTCGCCGCGGCAGCCGCGACGCCTATCTGGCGCGCTTGCGCGACGTCGGGATCGAGGCGCAACCGTCGCAACTGGCGCCCGATGCGCTGGTGCTCGAAGCCCCGGTGCCGGTCGATGCCCTGCCGGGTTTCGCCGAAGGCGCGGTCTCGGTACAGGACGGCGCCGCGCAGCTGGTTGCCGATGCGCTGGCGCCGCCGGCCGGCGCGCACGTGCTCGACGCCTGCGCCGCGCCCGGCGGCAAGAGCGCCCACCTGCTCGAACGCGACCGCGCGCTGCGCTTGACCGCGCTCGACATCGCCGCGCCGCGGGTGGCGCGCATCGGCGAGACCTTCGCCCGGCTTGGCGTGGGGGAATCGGCAACGCTGCGTACAGCCGATGCGCTGGATGTCGCCAGCTGGTGGGACGGCACGCCGTTCGATGCGGTGCTGCTGGATGCGCCGTGCTCGGCCACCGGCATCGTCCGCCGCCAGCCCGACGTGCTGCTGCACCGGCGCGCAAGCGACGTCGATGCGCTGGTCGCGCTGCAGGCGCGGCTGCTCGATACGCTGGCCCTGGTGGTCGCACCCGGCGGTGCGCTGCTGTATGCCACCTGCTCGATCCTGCAACGCGAGAATGCGGCGCAGGTGGCGGCGTTCCTCGAGCGCCATCCGCAGTTCCGCGCCGAACCGCTCGACGCCCGCTTCGGCCGCAGCAGTGGCGCCGGCCGCCAGCGTCTGCCGGGCGACGACGGCACCGACGGGTTCTTCTATGCGCGGTTGCTGCGGGCGTCCTGAACGGCCGCGCCTATCCGGTCGGTACTGGCGGACTTAGAATCGCCGGCATGTCGAGCCCTGCCGCCAGCCTGATCATCAGCACCTACAACAACCCCGACTGGCTGCAGCGCTGCCTGTGGGGCTTCGCCTGCCAGGACCGGCTGGATTTCGAGCTGATCGTGGCCGATGACGGCTCCGGCGCGCCGACCCGCGCGCTGCTCGAGGCGATGGCGCCGACGCTGCCGTTCCCGCTGCGGCATGTCTGGCACGAGGACGACGGCTTCCGCAAATGCACGATCCTCAACCGCGGCATCGAGGCGGCGCAGGCGGATTACCTGATCTTCTCCGACGGCGACTGCGTGCCACGCGCGGATTTCGTCAGCCAGCACCTGCGCCTGCGCGAGCCCGGCCGCTACCTCGGCGGCGGCTACTGCAAGCTGCCGATGGACCTGAGCCTGAAGATCGACCGCGCGGTGATCGAGGCCGGTCTGCACACCGACTTGGCCTGGCTCAAGGCCAACGGCCTGCCGCGGCGCAAGCGCTCGCTCAAGCTCTGGGCGCGCCCGGGCTGGCGCGAGCGCTTGCTCAATGCGCTCACGCCCACGCCGCCGCGCTGGGCCGGCAACAACGCCTCGGGCTGGAAGGCGGATCTGGTGCGCGTCAACGGCTTCGATGAGCGCATGAGCTATGGCGGCGAGGATCTGGAACTGGGCGAGCGCCTGGCCAATGCCGGCGTGCACGGCAAGCAGGTCCGCTTCTCGGCGGTGTGCATCCATCTCGACCACGCGCGCGGCTATGTGAAGCCGGAAATGCGCGCGGCCAACCAGCGGATCCGCGACGAGGTCAAGGCGCACCACGCCATCTGGACCGAGTACGGTCTGGTCCATGGCCCGTTCCGCGGCCCGGCGCCGTGACCGGCGCGCGACCCTCCCGGCTGCCCGGAAGGATCGCGCAGAGCGGATCGCTCAGAACTGCTTGGTCACGCTGATGTAGAGGTTGCGGCCGAGGCTCGAGCGCGTGTTGGTTTCCACGACCGCGGCATTGAGCCGGCGCTGGTCGAACAGGTTGTTGATGCCGACCAGGAACTGCGTGCTGCCGTCGAGGAAGGGCACGTGGGAGTTGCTCGGGCGCCAGCGCAGTTGCAGGTTGGTCTGGTTGAACGCCTCGCGCACGTACCAGTAGGTAACCCCGCCCGAGACCAGCGTTTCCGGGTTCTGGTCCGGCTTGAACCAGTGGCTG
>JAFAFY010000263.1 GCA_023423235.1 Pseudomonadota bacterium | reverse complement strand
CCGGTGCGTTCGTGGCCACCGGCGTTGCGGCGGCGGCCTCGTAGCGCTGCCCGGCCACCATCTCGCTTCGCACGGGCACGGGCACGGCAGGCCTGGGCGTGGCGGCGGCGATGGCCCTTGCGGGTGCCCCCGCCTGCGGGGTCACCTCCACCTTGCCTTCGGTGACGATGACTTCCACGTCGCGGCCCTCGCGCAGGCGCACGTTGAACGCGGTGCCGACCGCGCGCACCACCGTATCACCGGCATGCACGTAGAACGGGCGCTCCGGGTTGTGCGCCACCTCGAACGAAGCTTCGCCCTTCTCCAGCTGGATCACGCGCTGGCCCCGGGTGAAATGCGTCTCCAGGATTGTGTTGGTATTGAGTTGCACCACCGAGCCGTCGACCAGGGTGACGCTGCGCTGTTGCCCCACCGCGGTGGCCAGGGTCTGCGATTCGTTGCCGTGCTGGTACCAGGACAGGCCGCCGACCGTCAGTACCAGCGAGGCGGCCATGGCCCAGGGCAGCAGCCTGCGCAACTGCCGACGGGCCGGCTTCGGCGCGGCCTTGGCGTACAGGCGCTGTTCCTCGGCCACGAAGGTGGCGACCTTCTCCTCGCGCTTGGCTTCGGCCAAGTCGTCCAGCGACTGCCAGACGCCGCCCAGTTCCTCGAACGCGCGGCGATGGCGCGGATCGCGCCGCAGCCACTGCTCGAACTCGGCGCGCACCTCGGGGGCGACGTCCTCGTCGTCCAGCCGCCATACCCAGGCCGCGGCTTCCTCTTCCAGTTCGGCCAGGCTGCGGAACTTCAGCACGTCGCTCATTGCGCCTCTCCCTCGTCCTTGAGCCGGCGCGCCGGGCGGCCCTCGCCCATCGATGCGGCAGCGCCCGACAGGTCGTGCTCGCGCAGGTGATCCCGGCACCGCACCAGGCCCTTGGCGACATGCTTCTCGATGGTGCTCTGCGAGATGCCCAACACCGCACTGATCTCCGCTTGCGACAACTTGTAGACCTTCCTCAGTACGAATACGCGCCGGCAGACCGGGGGCAGGCTATCGACAGCCGAGCAGAATGCCTCGAACCGGCGGCGCGCATCCAACTGCTCTTCGAGTTGGGGATTGCTTGAAGAGACGCCCAACGCATCGAAATCCGCCACTGCGTCGGTGGCGCGGCTGACCCGGCGCCGCCCCAACTCCACCGCCAGGTTGTGGGCGATGGTGATCAGCAGCGCCTTGGGCGATTCGACCGCGGTGTAGTCCTGGATGCCGTAGATGCGCAGATACGTGTCCTGGATGACATCTTCGATGTCCTCGGCCGAGCTCAGGTATTTGCGCAGGTACAACTGCAGCATCTGCCGGTGGCAGAACACCTGGTTGAGGAACCATTCGTGGCGATCGGATGACATGGCGGCGAGCGGCGGCTGACATACGGCTGTCATCCCCATGGAACCGCGATGTCACCGCCTTGTAAAGTGGGAAATTGCCTGCAAGTGATTGTTTTTACGGACAAGTGGCGAGAGTGGCGGAAATCCTGCCGTCGCCCGTCTTTATTGGGTTACGGGTCGCTCCGTCCGCGCGAGTCGACGGCATTCGGCGCATTGCTTCACAACGCGGTAAGCCTGTATTGCTCTCCGTCCAGACCGGACACCTGCACCAGTTCTTGCACCCGCCGTGCTCCACCACGCCCCTCGATGTAGACGATCACGTCCACCGCCTCGGCGATCAACGCACGCGGCACCGTGACCACTACTTCCTGGATCAATTGCTCCAGGCGCACCAGCGCGCCATGCGCGGAACCGGCATGCAGGGTGGCGATCCCGCCCGGATGTCCGGTGCCCCAGGCCTTGAGCAGGTCCAGCGCCTCGGCCCCGCGCACCTCGCCCACGACGATGCGGTCGGGCCGGAACCGCAGGGTGGAGCGCACCAGGTCGGCCATCGAGGCGACGCCTGGCTTGGTGCGCAGCGGCACGTGGTCGTCGGACAGGCACTGCAGCTCCACCGTGTCCTCCAACAGGATCACGCGGTCGCCGGTTCTGGCCATCACTTGCAGCAAGGCGTTGGCCAGCGTGGTCTTGCCGGTGGAGGTACCGCCGGCGATCAGCAGGTTCCTGCGATCGAGCACGGCGGATTCCAATGCGCCCGCCTGTTGTCGGGTCATCACTCCGTCGAGCACGTATTGCGATAGCGGGATGACGCCGGCGGCGTGCTTGCGGATGGCAAATGCCGGCGCCCGCACGACGGGCGGCAGCGCGCCTTCGAAGCGTTCGCCGGTTTCGGGCAGTTCGGCCGAAAGAATGGGCGCACCTGCATGCACTTCGACGCGCAGGTGCGCGGCCACCAGGCGTATGACGCGCTCCCCGTCCTGCGGCGACAGGCTGACGCCGGCCGGCTCGCGGCCGGTGCGCAGCTTGTCCAGCCAGAGCGAGCCATCGGGGTTGAGCATCACCTCGACCACCTGCGGATCCTCGAGCGCGGCGGCGATGACCGGACCCATCGCGGTGCGCAGCATGTGCACGCGGCGCTCCATCGAGGCCGCCGCGTCCGAAGGCGGACTCATTCTGCCGCCGCACATGTGTCCTCCGCCGACAGCGTGGCGAATGCGTCCTCGGCCGGCACCAGCTCGTCGATGGCATCGCGGACCCGCCGCCCGCGCTGCAGATGCAGCGCCAGTTGCTCGATGAACTGCTCGAAGCGTGCCCTTCCAAGCGCACGCGCCGCATCCACGTGCGCCTCGGGAATGGGCGCGGTCACCGCCAACTGGTGGCGAATGAACATCGCCAGCGTCTCGACCAGGATCGTCTGGTCGCGCTCCAGCCGCTCGAACTGCCGGGTCAGCCGGTCCAGCCGGCGTGCCATCGCGGCCTCGCG
>JAFAFY010000261.1 GCA_023423235.1 Pseudomonadota bacterium | reverse complement strand
CTGCGCGTGCGCACGCTCGCCCAGGCGGTGGCCAAGGCCTACGCCGCGCAGCGCGAGGCGCTGGGGTTCCCGGGCATCAAGCGCCTCGCCGAATCTGCTTGAGCCCCTATCCCGCACGCGGGAGAGGGGTTGGGGTGAGGGCGCTTCTGGCGCATCCCCCTCGAAAGCTCCACCCGCATCCGGCGCTGCGCGCCACCTTCTCCCAGAGGGAGAAGGGAATTTCTTCCGGATCGAACTGCCATGACTGACATGCATCCCCTCCTCATCGAACTCGGCACCGAAGAACTGCCGGTCAAGGCGCTGCCCGGCCTGGCGCAGGCGCTGCTGGACGGCGTGCTGGCGGCGCTGGACAAGCGCGGCGTCGCCGTCGAGCGCGGCGATGCGAAGCCGCTGTACACCCCGCGCCGGCTGGCGGTGCTGCTACCGGGCGTGGCCAGCGAGCAGCCCGAGCAGCGCTCGGAAGTGCTGGGGCCGTACCTGGACATCGCGCTGGATGCCGACGGCCAGCCGACCCGTGCGCTGCAGGGCTTCGCCGCGAAGGCCGGGGTCGACTGGACCGCGCTCGAGAAGACCCGCGACGCCAAGGGCGAACGCTTCGTGCACCGCGCGGTGACGCCGGGCGCGCCGACCGCCGCGCTGCTGCCCGAGGTGCTGCGCGAGGCCGTCGCGGCGATGCCGATTCCCAAGCCCATGCGCTGGGGCAACCACCCCTATGCATTCGCGCGTCCGCTGCACTGGCTGGTGCTGCTGCACGGCCAGGACATCGTCGATGCCGAACTGCTGGGCGTGCGCAGCGGCCGCAGCAGCCGCGGCCATCACTTCATGCACGACGCCGCGGTGGAGATCGCCGCTCCCGGCGATTATGTGACTGCGCTTGAAGCGGCCAGGGTGCTGGTGGACGCCGACGCGCGCCGCGCGCGGATCGTGGCCCAGGTGCAGGCCGCCGCGCAGGCCGCCGGCGGCGAGGCGCGGATCGAGCCCGACAACCTCGAACAGGTCAACTGCCTGGTCGAGTGGCCGAGCGCGGTCGCCGGCACCTTCGAGGCCGCGTTCCTGGCGGTGCCGCAGGAAGCGCTGATCGCGACGATGGAAGCCAACCAGAAGTTCTTCCCGGTGCTGCAGGGCGGCCGCCTGACCGAGCGCTTCGTCGGCATCGCCAACATCGAATCGAAGAACCCGGCCGAGGTCGCCAAGGGCTATGAGCGGGTGATCCGGCCGCGCTTCGCCGATGCGAAGTTCTTCTTCGATGAGGACCTCAGGCAGGGCCTGTCGGCGATGAACGACGGCCTGACGAGCGTCACCTACCAGGCCAGGCTGGGCAGCGTGGCCGACAAGGCCGCGCGCGTGACCGCACTTGCGCAGGCCATCGCGCCGCAGGTCGGCGTGGATGCCGCGCTGGCCCGGCGCGCCGCGCTGCTGTCCAAGGCCGACCTGCAGTCGCGCATGGTCGGCGAGTTTCCCGAGCTGCAGGGCATCGCCGGGCGCGACTACGCGCGCCAGGACCCGGCGCTGTCGGACCTTGCCGGCGAGGACCGCGACGCCCTGGCCAACGCGATCGATGAAGCCTGGCAGCCGCGCTTCGCCGGCGACGACATCGCGCTCTCGCCGCTGGGCAAGGTACTGGCGATCGCCGAGCGCCTGGACACGCTGGCAGGGGGCTTCGCCGCCGGCCTCAAGCCGACCGGCAACAAGGACCCGTTCGCGCTGCGGCGCAATGCGCTGGGGCTGGCGCGCACCCTGATCGAATCGGGCCTGGACCTGGACCTGCCGGCGCTGCTGCGCCAGGCCTGGCTGGGCGTGGATGCCGCGATCGCCGAGGTCGAAGCCAACCGCCGCGCCAATGCCGCCGAGACCGCGCGCCGCGCCGGGGTGGAACTGCAGGCGGAGGTGGCAGGCAGCGCCGCGTTCACCGCTGCGGACATCGACGCGCTCTACGACTTCATCCTCGACCGCCTCAAGGGCTACTACGCCGACAAGGGCGCGAGCGTGCAGCAGTTCAACGCGGTCGCCGCGCTGCGCCCGGCCTCGCTGTACGACTTCGACCGCCGCATCGACGCCATCGGCACCTTTGCCGCATTGCCCGAGGCCGACGCGCTGGCGGCGGCGAACAAGCGCATCGGCAACATCCTGCGCAAGGTCGAGGGCGGGATTCCCGACGCGATCGATCCGGCGCTGCTGCGCGAGCCGGCCGAGGCCGCGCTGGCCGAAGCGGTCGCGGCGCTGGACGCCGAGGCCGATGCGGCGCTGGCACGCGGCGACTACGTCTCGGTGCTGACCCACCTGGCGCGGCTGCGGCCGCAGGTCGATGCGTTCTTCGACGGGGTGATGGTCAATGCCGAGGACCCGGCGCTGCGCGGCAACCGCCTCGCGCTGCTGCAGCGGCTGTCGGCGCGGCTGGGCAGCGTGGCGGCGATCGAACACCTGTCGGCCTGAGCCGCGGTGCCGCGCCTGTCGCCGCAACCGGCGGACGCTGCCGGCTGCGAACCGCCGCATCGCGTTAAACGGGTTTTGACACGCTGTCGGTATGCTGCGCCGATGCGCCGATCCACGTGGTCCTTCACCGCCGCCGTCCTTCTCCTGTGCACCTCGGCGGCCGCGCATGCGGCGCGTGTCGAGCGCGTCGACGTCGAGGGGCTCGACGAGGAGATGACCGAGAACGTCGAGATCGCGCTGGCGCTGGTCGACGCCGTCGGCAAGGACATCTCGGCGCGGCGCCTGGGCTACCTGGTGCGCCAGGCCGAGAGCCAGACCCGTAAGGCGCTGGAGCCCTTCGGCTACTACTCGCCGCAGATCGACGTGCAGCGCAGCCGTGACGGCGAAAACACCCGCGTGCGCATCGTCGTGGATGCCGGCGAGCCGGTGCGGGTGCGCAACAGCGACATCGCGATCATCGGCGCCGGCGGCCAGGACCGCTACCTGGCGCGCGACCTGGCCAGCTTCATTCCCAGCGAAGGCGCGGTGTTCTACCACCCCGACTACGACGCCAGCCGCAACCGCATCAGCCGGCGCCTGGCCGAGCGCGGCTACTTCGATGCCGAGTTCGCCTCGCGCCGGGTCGAGGTGACGCGCGCCGAGCATGCCGCCGACATCGACCTGGTATGGACCAGCGGCGAGCGCTACAACATGGGCCCGACCACGTTCGAGCAGACGCCCGAACAGATCATCAACGACAGCCTGCTCGAAGGCCTGGTGTACTGGGACGAGGGCAGCTACTACCACCAGGGGCGCCTGGACCGCCTGCGCACTTCGCTCACGCGGCTGGACTACTTCGGCAACATCGACATCGAGCCGCAGGTCGACCAGGCCAACGCGCAGCGCGAGGTGCCGGTCAAGGTGACCCTGACCCCGGCCAAGCGCAGCATCTACACCGCCGGCCTGAGCTACGGCACCGACAGCGGCGCGGGCATCCGCCTGGGCGTGGAGCGCCGCTACGTCAACATGCGCGGGCACAAGGCGCTGGCGCAGCTGGACTACGCGCAGAAGCGCAAGACCCTGACCCTGCAGTACCGCATCCCGGCGTTCGCCTGGCTCGACGGCTGGTACACCGCCAGCCTGCAGGCCTCCGACGAGCAGACCGACTACATCGACTCGCGCCGGGTCGAGTTCGTCGCCAGCCGCAGCGGCCAGTACAACGAGTTCCTCAACCTGGTCGCCTCGATGCACGTGCTGCGCGAGCGCTGGGCCTACGAGGCCGACCAGAACGGGGCCGACGCCGGCCCGGCGTACCGCTACGCGACCTTCGCCTATCCCTCGCTGCGCGCCGAGTACATCGACGTCGACGACCGCCTGTTCCCGCGTGCGGGCATCGGCGGCTCGGTGACGCTGCGCGGCGGCATCGAGGGCGCGGGTTCGGACGCCACGTTCTCGCAGATCCACGCCCGCGCCAGCTGGTTCCGTGGCTTCGGCGAGTCCAACCGCCTGATCGTGCGCGGCGAGATGGGCCACACCTTCACCGATGCGCTGGTGGCGATGCCGCCGAGCCTGCGCTTCTACGCCGGCGGCGACCGCAGCATCCGCGGCTACGACTGGCGCGAGGTCGGCCCGCGGCTGCCCGCCAGCGATGGCCTGAAGGCCTACGCGCTGGGCGCCAAGAACGTGGTCACCGCCAGCGTCGAGTTCGAGCGCTATTTCACCAAGTCGATCGGCGCGGCGGTGTTCGTCGACGGCGGCGACGCCTTCGACGGCGGATCGCCGCACTGGCGCGCAGGCGTGGGCATCGGCGCGCGCTACCTCACCCCGGTCGGCCCGTTGAAGCTCGACATCGCCCGCGGCCTGG
This sequence comes from Pseudomonadota bacterium, assembly GCA_023423235.1. Lineage (GTDB taxonomy): Bacteria > Pseudomonadota > Gammaproteobacteria > Xanthomonadales > Xanthomonadaceae > Luteimonas. The sequence continues at coordinate 3,999 of JAFAFY010000261.1, read as the reverse complement.
ACAACCCCGACTCGCCGTTCACCATCGGCCTGTCGATCGGCGCGGAGTTCTGACATGGCCTTCCGCCGCCAGCGCATCCCTGGCGACCTGACGCCAGAAGAACGCGAGGCACGCATCGCCGAGCTGCGCGCGCGCCGGCGCGCACGCATGCGCACGCTGGCGCTGCGCAGCGCGATCGGCACCGCCGCGCTCGCGCTGCTGGCGGTGGCGCTGGTGTGGTGGCTGCTGATGACCTTCGGCGGCCGCGATTTCCTGCTGCACCAGATCGCCGCGCGCCTGCCGGCCGGCACAGAACTGACCTGGGGCGGCGCCGAAGGCCCGGCCTCCGGCCCGCTGACGATGACCGACGTGCGCTACGTGCAGCGCGGCTGCCCGGATGTCGACGGCAAGCCGGTCGCCTATGGCGACTGCGCCGAGCCGACGGTGCTCTCGTTCACCGCGCAGCGGGTGACCATCGATCCGGCGATCATGCCGCTGGTCGGCCGCCGCCTGCGTTTGGACGTGCTCGACGTCGACAACGCGGTGCTGTCGCTGCCGCCGCCGGTGGAAACACCGTTCGAGCTGCCGCGCTGGCCCGAGTCGCTGCCGCGCATCGACCTGCCGCTGTCGCTGCAGGCCGACACCATCCGCGTCGACGGTTTCCGCGTGCTGCGCCTGGGCGAGCGCCTGATCGACATCCACAGCCTGCGCGGCGGCATCGACGCCCAGCAGGGCGAGCTGCACCTGGAGAACATCGTCGTCGACAGCGACCGCGGCCGCTTCAGCGCCCACGGCGTCTACGCGCCCGACGACGACTACCGCATGGACCTGACCGCCAGCGCGTTGATGCCCGCGCCGCTGGGCCGCACGCGGCCGCGGATCGGGCTGGTGGCGCGCGGCGACCTGTCGGCGCTGGATGTCGCCATCGTCGGCCACGTGCCGGAACCGCTGCGGGTGGTGGCGACCCTGCGCGGGCGCGACCGGCCCGGCTGGGCACTGCGTGCCAACACCAGCGCGCTCGACCCCGGCCTGCTGACCGGCAGCGGCGCGCCCGGCACGCCGCTGGCCTTCGACCTGCGCGCCGACGGCGTCGGCGGCAGCGCGACCGTGCAGGGCAGGTTCGCGATGGGCGCGCCCGAAGACGGCGGCCTGTCGGCGGTGCTGCAGCCCTCGAAGATCCGCATCGAGGACCAGGTACTGGAGGTCGCGCCGCTGGTGCTGGACGTGTTCGATGGCCGCATCACCGCGCGCGGCAACGCCGACTTCAATGCACCCGAGGACGTGCGCTTCCGTTTCGCCATCAACGCCCGCGGGCTGCAGTTCGGCGCCGATCCCGATGCCGCCGAGCCGGTGCCGCCGATCACCGCCAATGCCGACCTCGGCCTTGCCGGGCGCAGCGCCGCGTGGGCGGCGATCGGCAAGGCCACGGTCGCGCGCGACGGCCTGCAGGCGGACGTCGACTTCGACGGCCGCGGCGACAGCGAGCGCATGCGCCTGCAGACCGCGCGCGTGACCATGCCCACCGGCACCCTGGACGCGAGCGGCGAGGTCGCCTGGGCGCCGGCGCTGCAGTGGGACATCGACGCGGCGCTGCAAGGTTTCGACCCCGGCTACTTCGCCCGCGACTGGACGGGCGCGATCGACGGCCAACTGGCCAGCACCGGTGCGACCCGCGACGACGGCGGCCTGGAGATCACCGCCGAGGCCAGCGACCTGGGTGGCAACCTGCGCGGGCGCCGCCTGGATGGCAGCGCGCGCTTCGCGATGCATGGCCCGGCGCGCGATGCCGGCGAGGCCGGGCGCAGCGATTTCGACGGCGAGGTCGCGCTGACCCTCGGCGGCAGCCGGGTCGACGCCACCGCGACCGTCACCGACACCCTGGACATCGACGCCAACCTGGCGCCGCTGCAGATCGCCGATTTCCTGCCGCAAGGCGGTGGCGTGCTGCGCGGTACCCTGCGCGCCACCGGCCCGCGCACCGCGCCCGATATCGCCGCCGACCTGACCGGCAGCGACCTGCACTACGGCGACTACCGCGCCACCAGCGCACGCATCCAGGGCCGGCTGCCCTGGCGCAGCGACAGCGGCACGCTCGATGTCGTCGCCACCGGCGTCAATGCCGGCGTCGCGCTGGACGAACTTCGGCTGGCCGCGCGCGGCGCGGTGGAGAAGCTGCAGCTCGACGCCAGCGCCCGCGGCGAGATCGGCATGCTCGACCTGGCCGCCGCCACCGAGCGCCGCAACGGCAACTGGCAGGGCACGCTGTCGACGCTGCGCCTGGCGCCGGCCACCGGCGCCAGCTGGGCGCTGCAGTCGCCCGCGCGGTTCGTCCAGGCCGGCACCCGCTACACCCTGGACGAGAGCTGCTTCGCCTCCAGCGGCGGCGGGTCGCTGTGCGCCAGCGCCGACTGGCCGCAACGCGGCGTGTCGATCCGCGGCCACGGCCTGCCGCTGTCGCTCGCCACGCCCTACCTGCCCGAGCAGGATGGCGGGCGGCCGTTCGTGCTGCGCGGCGAGATCGCCATCGAGGGCAGCGCGCGCCCGGTCGGCAACGGCTTTGCCGGCAGCGTGCAGGTGACCTCGGCCACCGGCGGCATCAAGACCACCGAGCGCGCCCGCAACGAGGTGATCAGCTACGAGGCGCTGGCACTGGACGCCGAGTTCGATGCCAACCGCGTCAACGCGACGCTGACCACCACGCTCAACGATGCCGGCCGCATCCGCGCCGAGGTCAGCAACGGCTGGGATGCGTATTCGCCGCTGTCGGGTTCGCTGGTCGCCAACGTCGAGGACCTGACCTTCGTCGAGCTGTTCTCGCCCGACATCGTCGAGCCCAGCGGCCGCCTCACCGCCGACATCACCCTCGGCGGCACCCGCGCGCAGCCATCGATCGGCGGCAATGCGCGCCTGACCGACTTCTCGACCGAGCTGCCGTCGTTGGCCATCGCGCTGGAGGACGGCGACGTGGCCCTCGATGCGCTGCCCGACGGCACCGCGCGCATCGCCGGCAGCGTGCGTTCGGGCGAGGGCACGCTGAACATCGACGGCAGCCTGGGCTGGCGCGGCGACGACACCCCGCTGGTGATCAACCTACGCGGCGAGAACGTGCTGCTGTCGGACACCAGCGACCTGCACCTGATCGCCAATCCCGACATCACTGTGCGCTACGCCGCGCGCCAGCCGCTCAATGTCACCGGCACCGTGACCGTGCCCGCCGCGCTGCTGGACCTGGAGCGCCTGAGCGAGGGCGTGTCGGCATCGCCGGACGTGGTGGTGCTCGACCCGGTCGACCCCGATGCCACCACCGCCTCGCCGCTGGAACTGGACCTGAGCCTGGTGATGGGCGACGCCGTTGCGATGCGCGGCTTCGGCTTCGACGGCATGCTCGGCGGCACCCTGCGCGTGCGCGCGGTGCCCGGCCGCGAGATGACCGGCAGCGGCCGGCTGGAAGTCGCCGGCAAGTACAAGGCCTACGGCCAGGAACTGCGCGTGACCCGCGGCAACCTGACCTTCTCCAACGGACCGGTGTCCGACCCGATCCTCGACATCCGCGCCGAGCGCCGGATCGAGGCCGAGGACATCACCGCCGGCGTCGACGTCAGCGGCCGCGTCTCGGCCCCGCAGGCCGAGGTCTGGACCGACCCGGCCAGCGACAACGCGCAGGCCTTGTCCTACCTCGCGCTGGGCCGCTCGACCTCCAGCCTGACCAGTGCCGAGGGCCAGCAGATCGACGCCGCCGCGGCCGCGCTCAATGCCGGCGGCAGCCTGCTGGCCTCGCAGATCGGCAGCAGGATCGGCCTGGACGAGGCCGGCATCAGCGACTCGCGTGCGCTGGGCGGCAGCGTGCTGGGCGTCGGCAAGCAGATCTCGCCGCGGCTCTACGTCGGCTTCGGCGTCTCGCTGCTGGGCACCGGCCAGGTGCTGACGCTCAAGTACATGCTCTCGCGCGGGTTCGACGTCGAGATCGAATCGAGCACCCTGGAGAGCCGCGGCTCGGTGAACTGGCGGCGCGAGCGCTGA
>JAFAFY010000274.1 GCA_023423235.1 Pseudomonadota bacterium | reverse complement strand
TCACCTGGACGAGCACGAAGACGTCACTGGCCACGGTTCCGTTGACGCGCACCGCCGGCACGTTGAGCGCGCTGCTTTCCGGTGTGGAACTGGCCACCTGCGCGAAATCGACGAACGGCGCCAGTTCCACCTGGATGTCGTCGAGGAAGTTGCCCTGGTTGGTGCCGCCCGCGGCGCTGACCGCCTCGAAGCCGATGTTGCCGTTGCCCGACCCAGATGCGTACGTGAACTGGCCACGGTAATCGACCCAACCGCCGCTCTGCGCGAGGGGTGCCTGCAGGCTGCCCTGATGCACGGTGGGCGTATCGAAGGCCCCGGTGTTGGTTGTGCCCACGGTCACGATGCTGGCGCCCACACCGGTGCCGACGTGCATGGTCATGACGTCGCGGGTCGAACTGCTCTGCCGGCCACGGTGGCTGAAGAAGTAGGACACCCGCTCGTTCTGGATCAGGCAGACGTTCTGGAAAATCCGGGACGCGACTTCCGCGTTGAGTTCCGCGAACTGCGGCCCCTGCCTGCCCACGACATTGCCACCGCTGTTGTTGCTGCGCGGTCCGCGCCACAGCTCCAGGATCCGACCCTGCACGGCGTTGTTGACGAACCCGCCAGGCACGGCGCAGGCGCCCACATTCTCCGACCTGTACAGCGGATGGTCGGTATCCCACCCCTCCACGAACTGCTGCGGGATATAGACGCGGCAAGCCGGTGTCGCCAGATTCGGCGACTCGAAACTCATGTTGGTGAAGGTGCGCTTGACCTGGGCACCCGAGGGCAGCGCCAGGAACAGCAACGCGACTGCTGCCAGCAGCCGCGAACCACGGCATCGGAGCACCAACGACAGTTCTTTCATCAATCACATCCGGGTTGAATCGGTGACCGCCCCGCATAACGGTGGAGCAAATCCCATACCAAGTGTGATTTTAATCGCGTTTCAAGCCCCTGCGCACCCCGGGTGCACCGACATGCGCAGCTTTGCCTTTCGGATCAGGCCTGCGGAACCACCGCAGTTGCGCCTCCGCTGCGACTCCGGCCGCAGGTCACGGGCCGCCTGTCGCGGTCACCTCGCAGGTCAGCGTAATCGTGATTTCGCCTCCCACCGGAAACGTATCGATCGCGACACCCGCGCCCTGCAGCTCGCCAATGGCAACCGCTGAAGGACAAACTGCAGCACCCGCAGTCACCGTGCACTGCGGGATCGCCGCACTGCAGTCCAGACCAGACACGGCGGGATCCTGGACCAGGGCACCGTCGGCGGCCATTGGCCCGTCATTGCTTGCGACCAGCGTGTAGGTCACCGACTCGCCGACCCGTGCCGCGGTCGGGCTTACGGTTTTTTCGATCGCCAGGTCAGCCGTGAACACGATGCTGATCGCATGGTCCTCGACTTCGCCGTCGTCGGCCTCGCCCGTCGGCTCGGCCACCTGCACAGGATCGCTGGCGAAGCGCAGCCTCACGTAACTTGTACCCGCCTGCACGCCGGCAGGCACCGTCCATGCCAATGCCGCCGAGCCTGCGCTGCAGACCGCCTGCGCGCGTTCGCCGGCATCGAAGGTGCCGTTGCGATTGAAGTCGATCCATCCCGCCACCGTGCCTGTACCGGCACAGGCGATGGTCTGGGTAACCGATTGCGACGCCTGGGTGATGGTCAAGGTGTAGTCGGACGGCCAGGCATCTTCTTCGGTGGGGCCAGCGCTGCCGTTGGTGTCGTCACCCCTGGCATCGGCACTGTACTGGGAGCCGGGCTCGCCATCGGCACCCCGCGAGCCGATGTACTCGCTGGCGGGCGGTTGCAGACCACCGAGCGTGAATCCCGCGGCATTGATGTTGGTGGGGGTTCCCAAAGCAAGGCCGTCCGGCGTCGGCACCAGGGCCTGGATCACATGCGACGCGTTTCCATAGCTCGCGGGGGCATCGCCAAAATCGGCGATCGGTGCCAACAGGCCGATGGCGATCGCGGTATTGCCCGAGCCGCGGATCTCGAAGTCCATCGAGATCGTATCGTTGGCACCATAGGCATCATTGGCGAAGGTCAGGAAGGTGACCGCAGCCGGACTGGTGCCGCTGCCCTGGCCGCCCGGACCAAACTTGATGGTCTGCAGCCCGCCCCCTTCGTCGGTCTTCGTGGCGGTGTAGTTGCCGCCATTGCCGCGATACATCTCCACCACGTTCCAGCCACCGCGCGCGGTCCCCTGCAGGTACTCCTGGCCGGTGTCCATCGATTCGGCATCGGCCATCACCAACCCCGGGATGCGATACGGCTGCCCCCCGAGGGTCGCCGCACAGTTGACGGTGAAATTGTGCACGCCGCCACTGCCCATGATGCCGGCGATGAGCTGGTTGGCATTGCCGGTCCCGCCGATGTTGTACATGTTGTCGAGCGCATCGCCGCCCCAGCTGCCCGGGCGGTAACTGGTGATGGTGCTGCCGACATTGGCCAGCGAACAGGTCAGGACCAGATTCTGGGACGCAGTGACCGGGATGCTGGCCGTTGTCGTCGCGCCGTTGGCAAGGGTCACACCGGCGGCCCCGTTGACGCCACCGCCCCAGGTCAGCCACAGGATCTCGCCGCGATACTGGCCTTCGCCGCCAGTTGCATAGGCCGCGGCATGCGCCTGGTTGCCCATGACGGCGGCCAGTCCGGTCGCCAGCAGAAGCAGGCCCGATGCCAAGCGGGAAGTATTGGTCTTCATTGCATTGTGTCCCCTGCAAATGGAGCGGCCATCAGGCCGCTGCACATTGGTCTGTCTGTCATGCCTTAGCGCAGGCCCCTGGCCTGCGCCAGATCAGTAACTGCCGACGAAGTTGATGAACCAGCCCTTGTGGTCGTAGTCGAAATCGGTGAGGTCGTCACTGAAGTCGGTGAAGTTGTAGCCCACGCCAACCCGGAAGTTGCGGCCGATGTCGCGGTCGACGCCGGCCATCCAGCCCTGGCGGGTGCCGCCGTCGTCGACATCGAGCCAGCGGTACTCGGCCATCGCGTGCCACTTGAACAGCAGCTCATAGCGGACCTGGGCGGCGGCGAAGGTAGTGGCGGAGTCGTACCAGTCGCCGGTGCCGCGGCCATAGCGGACCTCACCTTCGCGGCGCGCCAGCTTGCCGGCCAGTTCCCAGTTGTGGTCGAGGTGGTAGACACCCTCGAACGAGAGGATCTGTGACTTCTGGTCGTACTGCGCGCCGCCCAGCTGACCCAGGGTGGCCAGGTCGTAGAGGTAGGTGTAGCGGCCGAACAGACCCCAGCGCGTGCTGTTCCAGGGCCGGTAGGCGAAGCCGAAGTTGCCTTCGATGAACTTCGCGCCGGCGGCGGGGTTGATCGCATCGTCGGTGTCGGCGTAGTTGAAACGCGCGGCGATGCGCCAGCTCTCGTTGAGCTTGTGGCTCAGACGGTTGGTGCTGACCCACTGCGTGCGCTGCTCGACGCCGGTGTCCTCGCGCCACTCCAGCTTGCTCTGCCAGTCGGTGTCGGGCGAGGTGCGGCCGCCGCTGATGCTGATCGCGCGGCGATCGACCTGGCCGCCATCGGCATTGGTCAGTTCGCCGTCGGACAGGGTGAAGCCCAGGTTCCAGCCCACGGCCGGGTAGAAATCCATGCCGTAGGTGTGCGCCAGCCCGGACTCGTTGCGGGTCTTGAGGAACTGGCTCTCGTTGAACAGGTTGACCTGGTCGGACAGGCGCCACCGCTGTCCCAGCGTCCAGCCGTTCTGCGCGTTGCGGTTGAACAGCGGGTCGTAGTCGGTGCTGTCGGTGGACTGGGTGTAGCTGCCGTAGAAACTGTGCTGCGGCGTCAGGCGGTACTCGGCGCTGACCTGCGCGGCATCGCCGCGGTCGCCCGTGGTCAGTTCCGCACCGACGGTCGAGAGGTTGGCGAAGTTGTAGCGCCCGCCCAGTGTGAAGGCATCGTTGTCGGCGTAGGCGCCATCGTCGTCGTCCAGGGTGAGCTGGGCGATGCCGTAGAGTTCCAGCGCGGTGCCGAAGCGGTGGGTGTAGCGCAGCGCACCCAGCACGCCGGCGGCGTCGCCGGACAGGCGCTGTTCCTCGACCCGGCGCAGCTCGGCCGCCAGCGCGTTGACGTCGCTGAAACGCCATTCGCCGTTGAGCTGGGCCTGGATCAGGGACTCGCCACCACGTTCGGCCTCGCTGTAGCGGGCATAGGTGCTGAAGGCCTCGTTGAGCCGGCCCAGGACCTCGGCGCCATGCTCGCGGATGTCCGCGCCCAGATCGAAGCGCGACACCGAGAAGCCGGCGTCGACCCGACGCCACCAGGCACCGGCACTCCATTCCTGCTCGGTCCAGCCGAGTTCGCGGAAGTTGGCGCGCGCCTCGACCGCCGAGGCTTCGCCCTCGCGCGGACCGGTGGGATTGAGCTGGATGAAGCTCAGGCCGCCGTTGTCGGAGAAGAACACCGGCGCGCTGGTAGCCTCGGTGCGGCTGTGTTCGAGCTTGAGGTAGGTGCCCTTGCCGGCCTGCAAGGTGAGGTCGGCCGACATCAGGGTGTAGTCCTCGCCGGCACGGTTCTCGTCGACATAGGTCGCACCGACGCCGACGTGATCGCCGAACCAGTGCTTGCCGCGCACGCCAGCGGCGATCTCGTCGGGATCGAAGTCCGACGGCACCCATTCGTAGTCGACCAGCAGGCGCTGCTCGAACCCGTCGAGCGGCACATCGCGGGTAATGGTGGGCATGTTCTCGCGCGTGACCTGGGCCAGCGGCCGGGTCAGCAGGATGCGGCCCTGCAGCTCGTCGATCTCGTAGTCGGCGCCGCGCAGCAGCTCGATGCGCTGTTCGGTACGGCCGGTGGTGCGGTCGCGCACCTCCAACACCACGTGGTCGGAGCCCGGCAGCACGTCGGTGTGGCGCAGGTAGTAGAGGCTGCCGCCGGTGCCGATGAACTCGCTGTGGCCCGGCGCGGTCTGCGCTTCGGAGCCGAAGGCGCGCAGTTCGGTGACCGGGTCGCCCCAGGCGTTGGCCATGCGCGAGCGCCAGTCCAGCGCGCCGCCGTAGAGCGAGCGCACGTACTGGCCATACTCGGTGCCGGTCATGCCGGTGTAGAAGTTGCCCCACAGCGCCTGGTTCTTGTCCCAGTCCACGCGCACGTAGAACCGGCCCATCGTGTCGATGTCGCGGTAGGTGGTGGAATCGTCGCCGTAGGTCGGGTAGTACAGGTCCGGGTCCAGGCGACGGAAGATGTCCTGCGGATCGGCGGAAGTGAAACCGTCGAACAGGTCTTCCAGCGGGCGGTTCTGGGTGTCGGCCTGGGCCGTGACCAGGTACTTGCCCTTGGCCTTGCCCTTGACGTAGAACGCCAGCCGGCCGTCGCTGAGGATGTCGTCGTCACGGCCGGCCAGTGCGATCTGGGTGCCGGGGCCGCTGGCCTTGTTCTGGTAGACGGTCAGGTCGGCCAGGGCGACGCCGAAGAAGTAGCGGCCGCTGACATCGACGTCCAGCGCGTGGTGGCTGACCTGCTCGCGACCCGGCGCCTTCAGGCCGATGTCGAAGCGGTGCTGGCCGACCGGCATCAGGTACTCGGCGACGAACTTGCGCTCCAGGTCGACCGGATAGTTCTCGCCATTGATGCTCAAGCCGTAATCGGCCGGAATGTTGCGGCCGGTGATGCGCACCCGCGAGCCGTAGATCGGGATGTTCTGCTGGCGCAAGCCATTGCTGGCGAACGCCTCGTTGACCAGCGACTGGGTGGTGGCCGCGTCGCCGCTCAATGCGGTGCCGAGCGACTTCTCCACGCCCTCGCGCAGCAGCTGGGTACCGCGCTCGGCTTCGGCCGGGGTGACCAGTTGGATGCGCTTGGTGTGGGTCTCGTCGAAGTTGCCTTCCGCGTCATAGGCGCGCAGCACATACGCCAGTTCGTCACCGGTGCGCAGACGCAGGCCGGCCGGCAGAGCGCCGTCCCAGTCCAGCGTGGCCACGGCAGCGGCCGGCATCTCGAGCTGCAGCAGCGGATCGATCAGGTCGGCGTCGCTGGCGCGGTAGAGCGTCAGTTCGTAATGGTCGACGAAATCGGCGTAGTTGCCGCGCACGTAGAACTGCACCGGCTTGGTGATGCGGGTGCCGTCGAAGGCGACCATCGTCGGTGAGGAAATCGACAGCTCCGGCTGGCCGAGGTTGGGATCCTCGGTCGCCCAGATCGCGCCACCGTTCGGCAGCTGGATCTGGAACTGGCCGGTGGCCACGGCCTTGCCCGGCGCATCGAGCGCCACGCTGACCCGGCGGTCGGGCTGCAGCGCTGCAGACCCCGAATGTTCGGTCAAGCCAGTGGTGGCGGGCTGGTCGTAGCTGCGGGTGCGCAGCTGGAACAGCAGGCCTTCATCGGAGCTGCACCGCTCACCTTCGCATTGCAGCGGGGCATCGGTTGCCGGGGTACCGGCGGCTCCCGCTTCGGCCGGCGCCGTCTGCTGGGCGAACGCAACCGGGGCCATGCCCGCGAGGATGCTGATCAGCGCGGTATCGAGCAGTTTCATCTTCATGATCCGTCCCCTTACTCTTCCACGCCGACAGGGGCTGTCGGATCGCTGCTGGATTCCACGCGCACGTTGCTGCGCACCTCCGGGCTGAGTCGGTTGCGAATGGCCTCGTAGACCGCTGTTGCGCGGCGCAGGCCAAGGGCGCTGTTGTAGTCGTGAGAGCCACGCACATCGGTGTGGCCGACGATCCCGATCACGCCGCCGCCCAGTGCCTCGAGCCGCTGCGCCACCTGGTCGAGCAACGCGTTGAACTCGGGCCGGATCGTCGCGCGGTCGGTATCGAACAGCACCGTGCCGAGCAGCGCGCCATCGGCGGCAACGCCGGCGACGAGCGAGTGCGGGTCGGCAACATCGGTGCGGATCGCCACGGTCAGCCCGTTGCGCGCGGCCTCCTCAACTTGCGACTGCAGCGCATCACGCACCGCCGCCGCACGGCTGAAGGCCAGTGCCTCGGAACCACCGTTGGCGGTGATCACCACCTCGCCGCCCTGGTAGCGGTTGACCTGGGCGGCCATCGCGTCGATGGCCGGCCGGTACTGCGCACGCACCTCGGCGCTACCGGGCTCGAAGATCACCTCGCCCAGTTCCAGTTCGACGCGCTCGGTGCCGCCCTCGATCTGCTGCACCGGCAACTGCACGCCGAAGTCGAAGCGCACCGGCAGGCCCGGGGTCACGCGGCGCACAAGCGGGTTGGGCGTGGTGAAGCCCGTCCCCGGCGGCAGCGTGGCCGGATCGACCTTGAGGATGAAGTTGCGGCCGTGGCCCCACTCCCCGCCCCACACGTCGACCAGGTGATAGCGGCCGTACTGGTCGGTCTCGATCAGCAGGCCTTCCACCGAGGCGATGCGCACGCCCGGAATGCCGCGCTCGTCGATCCCGGCATTGCCGATCACGTAGTCGACCACGTAGCCGGCCTCGGTCCTGGCGATGCGACGCGCCACGGTTGGCTCGGCTGCGGTCAGGCCGCGTGCCGCTTCGCCGTCGCGTTCGATGCGGGTGTTGCCTTCCGCATCCATCCGCACCGTCAAGCCCTCGTTGCTGGTCAGCACGAAGTCACCGGTGAACGCGAGCGTGCTCAGGACCTGACGGACCACGACCTGGCGCGCTTCCACCGGATCGGCGATCGACTGCCGGCCCGCAATGCCGCCGACGGCGATGCCGTGCAGCAGCGGCGAACTTGCATCCGGCTCCGGCTGGTGGCCGTTACCGCGATCGACCGTGGTCGAGTTGGCGACATAGGCCGAGGCCGCGAACCCGCCCTGCACCCGGATACCGCTGAGCGCAGCGCTGTCCTGCCAGCCGTCGCCGTCGCGGTCGTCGAAGACCGTGCCGAAGATCAGGCTGTCGTCAAGCAGCGGGTCGCTGTCGAGGGTGACCTGCGCGGTCGCCACGTTCGACACCGGCGTGCCGGCCTCGTTGACCGCAACCGCCTGGTTGACGTGCACGCCCGGCTTGACGCCGGCGCCCACGCGCATCAGGTAGATGATCGTCGCGCTGCGACCGACCGGAATGTCGAGCCCGCCGATGCGCAGCGGCGACTGGCTCGACGCCAGCGTGAAGGCGCCATCCGTATCGGCCACCGTCATCGAGTCATCCACGTAGCTGAAGCCAGGCGCCGGCGTATCGACGACAGTACCGTTGACGACGTTGCTGTCGCCCACGTTCTCCACGGTCAGCGTGTAGCGGACCAGATCGCCGACGTTGACGTTGCGCGAGCCGGCCACCTTGGTGATCCGCAGCGCCGAGGTGTCCACCACAGTGTGCGAGGTGTCGCAGCTGG
>JAFAFY010000273.1 GCA_023423235.1 Pseudomonadota bacterium | reverse complement strand
CCGCACGCACCGGCGGCAGTTCGGTGGGGACGCCGGCGGCCTGCGCCGGAACGGATGCGGGGGCGGGGGCAGGCGCTGGTGCAGGCACCGGCACGGGAGCAGCGGCCGGCGGCGGTGGTGCATCGGTCGCCGCGACGGGCTGCTCCGGCGGCGCGTCAGGCGCAGGTGCCACGGTCCCGGCCGCATCCGGCGCACGCACGATGGTCGGTGGCGGCGCGGCCACCGGGGCCTGGATCGCCGGCTGCGCCGGCGCGGCCACGGTGTCGGGCACGGCGATCAGCGCCGAGTACTCGCGCACCAGCCGGCCCTGGCCCCAGTCGACCTCGATCAGGAAGGTCAACGCCTCCTGCTGCACCGGCGCTGCGCTGGTGACCCGGATCACCGGGCGGCCGCTGGCATCGAGCGCGACATTGAACTGCAGGTCCGAGACCAGCCCCTGCGGCGGGTCCAGGCCGATCCGCGCGAAGGTCTCGGGCGAGGCCAGCCGCGCCTGCAGCTGGCGCAGCTCGGCCGGGTCGCTGGAGACGATCGGGATTTCCGCCAGCAGCGGCTGGCCGGTCTGCGAGCGCACCTCGATGCGCCCCAGGCCGAGCGCGAACGCGGGCAAGGCGGCCAGCAGCAGGGCGCCGACGATCAGCAGTCGCAACAGTGGATGTCGCACGGAGGTCCCCTGATTCATGCGGCGACTGTAGCGGCGCGGCATCCCGCTCCGCAATGTTTGCGGCCCGTCGCTGCGGCGAGCTGCACGGTCGCCATCAAGCGCGTCGGCAGCAACGCGACCACGTTGCGCACGGTCGGCCAGCCGCCAGGGCGCCGCCCGGCGGCCATCCCTGCGCGGGCAGCCACCACGCTGGCGACGCCCTGCCACCCGACACACCTGCCGGTTGATGAGGCACGGGCCGCCGCGCGGCGCAATGCCGGCGCGGAAGCACCTCAGCCCGCCGCCGGCGCTTCCGCCGCCACCAGCTCGGCCACCTGCACGGCATTGAGCGCGGCGCCCTTGCGGATGTTGTCCGAGACGATCCACAGGTTCAGGCCGTTGGGGTGCGAGAGATCCTCGCGAATGCGGCCGACGAACACCGCGTCCTGGCCCGAGGCATGCGTGACCGGGGTGGGATAGCCGCCGGCGCGCGGCTCGTCGACCACCTCGACGCCCGGCGCGGTCGCCAGCAGCGCGCGCGCCGCCTCCACCCCGAGATGCGCACGGGTCTCGACCGTCACCGCCTCGGAATGACCGTAGAACACCGGCACGCGTACTGCGGTCGGGTTCACCAGGATGCTGTCGTCGGCGAGGATCTTGCGGGTCTCCCAGACCAGCTTCATTTCCTCCTTGGTGAAGCCGTTGTCGAGGAACGCGTCGATCTGCGGGATCAGGTTGAAGGCGATCTGCACCGGGAACCGCTCGGGATTGGGGTCGCGGAAGTTCAGCAGGTCGCCGGTCTGGCGCCCCAGTTCCTCCAGCGCCGAACGCCCCGCGCCGGACACCGATTGGTAGGTGGCGACATTGATGCGCACGATGCCGGCCTTGCGGTGGATCGGCGCCAACGCGACCAGCATCTGCATGGTCGAGCAGTTGGGATTGGCGATGATGCCGCGCGGACGCTTGCGCGCCGCCTCCGGGTTCACTTCCGAGACCACCAGCGGCACGTCGTCGTCGTAGCGGAACGCCGAGCTGTTGTCGATGACCACCGCGCCGGCCTCTGCGAACTTCGGCGCATAGGCCTTGCTGGTGTCGCCGCCGGCGGAGAACAGCGCGATGTCGACGCCGGCCGGGTCGAAGGTGGCGAGATCCTGCACGACGATGTCCTCGTCGCCGAACTTGACCGTGGCGCCGGCCGAGCGCTCGCTGGCCAGGGCGACGAGTTCGGAGACCGGGAAATCACGCTCGGCGAGGATCGACAGCATGGTCTCGCCGACGGCGCCGGTGGCACCGACGACGGCGACGCGGAAGCGGCGGTTCTGGGAATTGGGCATGGCGGAGCTCTCGATAAAAAGGGGGAGGACGCGCGGCGCGCGGACATAGCAGGGGCCGTGATCGGGGAACCGCCGGCGCGAGGGCTCAGGCGGTTCCCGGACGTTTGTCGTCCTTGTGGTCCTTGCCCGCGGCCACCACGATCGGCGTCGGCGGATGCCCGGCATGCGGGCCGAAGCCCAGCCCCGCGATCAGGTTGTCGACCGCCAGCGTCACCATCGCCCGGCGCGTGGCCAGGCTGCCGCTGGCGATGTGCGGGGTCAGCACGATGTTGCGCAGGGCCAGCAGCCGCGGGTTGACCGCCGGTTCGCCCTCGAACACGTCCAGCGCCGCCGAGGCCAGCCGGCCGCCGGCCAACGCATCGGCCAGCGCGTTCTCGTCGACGATGCCACCGCGGGCAATGTTGGTCAGGGTCGCGGTCGGCTTCATGCGCGCCAGCGCGGCGGCGTCGATCAGATGATGCACGGCCGGCGAATACGGCAGCACCAGCACCAGATGGTCGCTGCCCGCCAGCAGCGCGTCGAGATCGACGTAGTGCGCGTTGCACTCGCGCTCCACCGCATCGGGCAGGCGGCTGCGGTTGTGGTACTGCACGCGCATGCCAAAGCCCGCGGCGCGGCGCGCGATGCCCTGGCCGATCCGGCCCATGCCGAGGATGCCCAGGGTGCTGCCGTGGATGTCGGCGCCCAGCAACCCCTTGAAGTCCCAGCCCTGCCACTTGCCTTCGCGCAGGTGGCGCTCGGCCTCGGTGATGCGGCGCGCGGCCGCCATCATCATCGCAAAGCCGAAATCGGCGGTGGTCTCGGTCAGCACGTCCGGCGTGTTGGTGGCCGTGATGCCGCGCGCCTGCAACGCCGCGATGTCGAGGTTGTTATAGCCCACGCCCAGATTCGCGAGCACCCGCAGGCGCGGGGCGGCGGCAATCTCGTCGGCGCCGATGCGCTCGTTGAGCGTGACCAGGGCGCCATCGGCGTCGCGCAGCGCGGCTGCGATCTGCGCCGGCGTGTGGTCGCTGACGGTTGCCGCCTGCGTGACGTCGCAAACCGCGTCCAGCAGGGCGACGATGTCGTCGAACAACGGCTGCGATACCCAGACCCTCGGCCGCGACTCAGTCATCGCCCTGCTCCGCCAGCGTGGCCGGAATGCGCGGCGTCACCGTACCGACATCGCCGCACTGGGCGCGGTGCCGCAGCGCCTGGTCCATCAGCACCAGGGCCAGCATCGCCTCGCAGATCGGAGTCGCGCGGATGCCCACGCAGGGGTCGTGGCGGCCGGTGGTGACCACCTCGACCACGTTGCCGTCGGTGTCGAGTCCATCGGCCGGGAGGCGCAGGCTGGAGGTCGGCTTGAACGCGGTCGAGACCACCACCTGCTGCCCGGTGCTGATGCCGCCCAGCACGCCACCGGCGTGGTTGGAGGCGAAGCCGTCGGGCTTCATGAGGTCGCGGTGTTCGCTGCCCTTCTGGACGATCGACGCGAAGCCCGCACCGATCTCGACGCCCTTGACCGCATTGATCGACATCATCGCCGCAGCCAGGTCGCCGTCGAGCTTGCGGTAGATCGGCTCGCCCCAGCCCGGCGGCACGCCGTCGGCCACGGCGGTCACGCGCGCGCCGACCGAGTCGCCGGACTTGCGCAGCGCATCCATGTAGGCCTCCAGCTGCGGCACCTGGCCGGCGTCGGGCCAGAAGAAGGGATTGGATTCGACCACATTCCAGTCGATCGCGGCGCTGTCGTGCCGGGCCGGAACGATATCGCCGAGCTGCGACAGATAGCCGTGCACCCGCACGCCGTGGCGCTCGGCCAGCCAGCGCTTGGCGATCACCGCCGCGGCGACGCGCATCGTGGTCTCGCGCGCCGAGGAGCGGCCGCCGCCACGCGGGTCGCGGATGCCGTACTTCTGCCAGTAGGCGTAGTCGGCATGACCGGGCCGGAACTGGCGGGCGATGTTGCCGTAGTCCTTGCTGCGCGCATCGGTGTTGCGGATCAGCAGCGCGATCGGGGTACCGGTGGTCACACCATCAAAGACGCCGCTGAGGATCTCGATCTCGTCGGCCTCGCGCCGCGCCGAGGTGTGGCGGCTGCGGCCGGTGGCGCGGCGCTGCAGGTCGTGCGCGAACATCGCCGCGTCCAGCGCCAGGCCGGGCGGGCAACCGTCGACCACGCAGCCGATCGCCGGCCCGTGGCTTTCGCCGAACGTGGTGACGGTAAAAAGTTTGCCGAAGCTGTTGCTGGACATGGCACCGGAGGCGTCGCAGGCGACGCGGCAGGGAGTCACCGGCGCGCTGCAACAGCCGCCGGACGCGGGCCGGCAAGCTTAACGCGCAATGGGCGCGCGTGAGCGGATGGTTTCGCTCAGAACAGTTCCTGGCCCGGGCCGCCGGAAACGGGGGCCGACGGCTGCGATGGCGCCGATGCCAGGGTTTCGCGCGCGGCAGCGAGTTCGCTGATCCGCGCATTGTGCGCGACCAGGTCGTGGCGCTCGGCCACGAACACGCCCATCTGCCCGACCTGGAACTCCACCCACAGCAGCGGCAGTTCGGGCAGCAGCTTGACCAGATGCTGTTCGGACTCGCCGACCTCGCAGATCAGCAGCCCCTCGTCGGTCAGGTGCAGCGGCGCGTCGCGCAGGATCTTCAGCACCAGGTCCAGGCCGTCGTCGCCCGCGCGCAGGCCCATCTCGGGCTCGTAGGCGTATTCCTTCGGCAGCGCGTCGGTCTCGTCGTTGGTGACGTAGGGCGGATTGGTGACGATCAGGTCGTAGTGCTCGCCCTGCAAGCCTTCGAACAGGTCGGACTTGAGGAAGCGCACGTTGCCGACCTCCAGCCGCCGCTCGTTCTCGGCCGCCAGCGACAGCGCCTCGTCGCTGAGGTCGACGCCGTCGACGTGCCAGTCGGGGTTGTGGTGCGCCATCGCGATGGCGATGCAGCCCGAGCCGGTGCACAGGTCCAGCGCGCGACGCACCTC
>JAFAFY010000194.1 GCA_023423235.1 Pseudomonadota bacterium | reverse complement strand
TCCGCGCCGAGGACGTCCGACAGGACGGTGCGGCGATGCAGTTCACCCTGTGCCTGCCGGAGAACACCCGCATCCAGGCGCGCCTGGCGCTGCCGGGCCGGCACAACGTGCTCAATGCGCTGGCCGCCGCCGCGGTCGGCTGGCAGCTGGGCGTGGCACCGGAGGCGATCGTCGCCGCGCTCGGCAGCTTCGAGGGCATCGGTCGCCGCTTCAACCTGCTGGGCGAGCTGGTCACGCCGGGTGGCGCCCGCGTGCAGCTGGTCGACGACTACGGCCACCATCCCAAGGAGTTGGCCGCGGTGTTCGCCGCTGCGCGCGGTGGCTGGGGCGACCGGCGCCTGGTGGTCGCGTTCCAGCCGCACCGCTACAGCCGCACCCGCGACCTGTTCGACGGTTTCGCCGGCGTGCTGTCGGATGTCGATGCGCTGGTGCTGACCGAGGTCTATCCGGCCGGCGAGGCGCCGATCGCCGGCGCCGATGCCAAGTCGCTGGCACGCGCGATCCGCGCCCGCGGGCGCATCGACCCGGTGGTGGTCAACCGCGCCGACGAACTGGCCGGGGTGCTGCCCGACATCCTGCGCGACGGCGACCTGCTGCTGATGATGGGCGCGGGCGACATCGGTGCCAGCGTGCAGCAGCTGGCGCAATCGGGTTTCCAGGCCACGGAGGCCGCACGATGAGCCTGACACTCTCGCCCCCGCGCTTCACCGATCCGGCCGTGTTCGGCCGCGTCGCCGTGCTGCTCGGCGGCCCGGGTTCGGAGCGCGAGGTCTCGCTCGATTCCGGCGCCGGCGTGCTGGCGGCGCTGCGCTCGCGCGGCGTCGATGCGCACGCGGTGGACGGCGTGCCGGCGCTGGCGCGCGAAATCGTCGCTGGCCGTTTCGACCGCGTGTTCAACATCCTGCACGGCGGCGACGGCGAGAACGGCGTGCTCCAGGGCCTGCTGCAGGCCTTCGGCATTCCCTTCACCGGTTCGGGCGTGCTCGGTTCGGCCCTGACCATGGACAAGATCCGCACCAAGCAGGTGTGGATCGCCGCCGGACTGCCGACGCCGCGCTTCGAGCGCCTGCCGCCGGGCACCGACCTGCGCGCCGCGGCCGATGCACTGGGCTATCCGGTGTTCGTCAAACCGGCCTGCGAAGGCTCCAGCGTCGGCGTGTTCCGGGTGTTGACGGCCGACGACCTGCAGCCGGCGATCGATTTCGCCGCGGGGTATGCCGGCGAGCTGCTGATGGAGCAGATGGTCCAGGGCGACGAGCTGACCGTGGGCATCCTCGGCGATGTCGCGCTGCCGTCGATCCGCATCGTGCCGGCGGGCGAGTGGTACGACTACCACGCCAAGTACATCGCCGACGACACCCAGTACCTGTGCCCGGGCCTGTCGCCGGCCGACGAGGCCGAGATCGGCGCGCTGTCGCTGGACGCGTTCCGCGCCGTCGGCTGCAGCGGCTGGGGCCGGGTCGACGTGATGCGCGATGTCGCGCGCGGCTGGCAGCTGATCGAGGTCAACACCGCGCCGGGCATGACCAGCCATTCGCTGGTGCCCAAGGCTGCGGCGCAGCTCGGGCTGGACTACGCCGGGCTGTGCTGGCGCGTGCTCGAATCCACCGTGCCGGCGGAGGTGGCCACGCGATGAGCCAGGCGCTGGGCGCGACATTGCGGGTACTGACCTGGCTGCTGGCGATCGCGCTGGTGGCCCTGCCGGTGGTCGCGGTGGTCAACGGCTGGATCGGCGCCGAGCGCTGGCCGCTGCGCGTGCTGCGCGTCAACGACGGCCTGCAGCAGGTCGACACCGCGCGCCTGCGCGAGACCGTGCTGCCGCACGCGCAGCGCGGCTTCTTCGCCGTGCGCCTGGACCAGGCCCAGCGCGATGTCGCGCGCCTGCCGTGGGTGGCCGCCGCCGACGTGCGCAAGCACTGGCCGGACGTGCTGGAGGTGCGCATCGACGAACACCGCCCGTTCGCCTACTGGGGCGAGGGCCGCCTGCTGTCCGACCAGGGCCGGCTGTTCTCGGCCGAGGGCATCGAAGCGCCGGCAGGCATGCCGCGGCTGCACGGCCCCGACGCGCGGGTGCAGGACGTGGTCGCGCTCTACAACGAATCGCGTGCGCTGTTCGCGCCCGGTGGCTTCGAGGTCGCCAGCGTCACCCTCGACGAGCGCGGCAGCTGGTCGCTGCGGCTGTCCAACGGCGTCGACATCGTCGTCGGCAGCCATGAGGCGCGGCTGCGGCTGGCGCGTTTCGCACGGATGCTGCCGCGCCTCTTGTCGCAGCGCGCGCTGCCGCTCGAGCGCGCGGACCTGCGTTACACGAATGGTTTTGCCCTGGTCTGGGGAGTGGCGCCGGGACCCGGTCGGGAGCCGGGACTCGGGACCCGGGACCCGGGAATCGGAACGGCAACAGCGACGGCGGCAGCGCGTCCGCGGTCGGTCGAATCCTTGATTCTCGCCGCCTTGCCCCATGCGTCCGCGCTTCTCCCGAGTCCCGGGTCCCCAGTCCCGGCTCCCGGCTTTCCACTCCTCTATTCCGACCTCACATGAACCGAAAAGGCGACAAGACCCTCATCGTCGGACTCGACATCGGCACCTCGAAAGTGGTGGCGCTGGTCGGCGAGTACTCGCCGGGCAACCCGATCGAGGTCATCGGCATCGGCAGCCACGAATCGCGCGGGCTCAAGCGCGGCGTGGTGGTCGACATCGAATCGACCGTGCAGTCGATCCAGCGCGCAGTGGAAGAAGCCGAGTTGATGGCCGGCTGCGAGATCCGCTCGGTCTACGCCTCGATCTCCGGCAACCACGTGCAGTGCCGCAATTCGCCGGGCATCGTGCCGATCCGCGACAACGAGGTGACCTGGGCGGACCTGGATCGCGTGCTCGACGCCGCCAAGGCCGTCGCGATCCCGGCCGACCAGAAGATCCTCCACGCGATCCCGCGCGAGTACGTGCTCGACGATTCGCAGGAAGGCATTCGCAATCCCGTCGGCATGACCGGCGTGCGCCTGGAGGTGCATGCGCATCTGGTGGTGTGCGCGCAGTCGGCCGCGGCCAACATCAGCAAGTGCGTGCAGCGCTGCGGCCTGTCGATCGACGACCTGATCCTGTCGTCGCTGGCGTCCAGCACCGCGGTGCTGACCTCCGATGAGCGCGAGCTGGGCGTGGTGCTGGTCGACATGGGCGCGGGCACCACGGACCTGGCGGTGTTCGTGGGCGGCGCGATCTGCCACACCGCGAGCCTGCCGATCGCCGGCGACAAGGTCACCGAGGACATCGCGCACATGCTGCGCACGCCCACCCCGGAGGCCGAGCAGATCAAGGTCCGCTAC
>JAFAFY010000070.1 GCA_023423235.1 Pseudomonadota bacterium | reverse complement strand
CGCGGTACGCGACTGAAGGGCCACATCGACGCGATCACGCTGCTCGCCGACCTGCGTCGCGACGGCCTCGATGCGCGACTGTGGATGCCCGGTGCGCGTGAGGCCGGGCGCGAGCCCTACATCGCCGAGCTCGAGCGCGAGGCCGCGGCGCTGGGTTGCGCCGACGCTGTGGCCATGACCGACCCCACCGACGCGATCGCACGTGCCTACGCCGCCAGCGATCTGGTGTTGCAACTCTCGCGCAAGCCCGAGGCCTTCGGCCGCACCGTGCTCGAGGCGCTGTCGGTCGGGCGCCCGGTACTGGGCTGGGCGCATGGCGGCGTCGGCGAGCTGCTGGCGCAGCTGCAGCCCGAAGGCGCGGTCGCACCCTTCGATAGCGACGCGCTCGCACACGCGGGCCGCGCGCTGCTGGCGCGGCCGCCACCGCGACCCGGTACGATGCCCGACACGCTGCGCGCGATGCAGGAAGCCACGCTTGCCGTCTATGACGAATTCGACCTCCACCGCTGACACCCCGTTGCCGGCCGGCGCGACGCCCGCGCCGCGCCCGGTGGGCTGGCGCTGGGCCCCGCACTGGGTCCTGGCCTTCGTGATCCTGTGGCCGGCGCCCGGCTACGCCGAAGCTGTGATGGTGCTGGGCGCGCTGGCGGCGATCATCCACCTCATCGCCGCGCGCTTTCGCGGCGGCGCGCAGTTGCTCAGCGCGCCGGCCTGGGCGCTGACCAGCGTGCTGTTCTTCGCCTACTGGCTGCCGGAGCTGATCTCGGCCTTCGATTCGGTCGACACCGGCCGCGCCCTGCGCGAGGCGCTGGTCGACCTGCGCTACCTGCCGTTCCTGTGGCTGGTGGCCTCGGCGGTGGCCGATGCGCGGGGGCGGCGCATCACCCTTGGTGGCCTGGCGGTCATCGTCGGGGTGTGGACGCTCGATGGCCTGGCCGAGGTGTTCTTCGGCACCAGCCCGCTGTTCTTCGGCATCGATGCGCTCAAGCAGCTGATCAGCAGCCGGCCGATGTGCACGCTGGAACAACTGGCGCTGGCCGACCGCGTCGGCGGCGTGCTGGGGCCCTGCAACCTCAAGCTGGGCGTGGTGCTGGCCAGCCTGTCGCCATTCGCGCTGTACGCGGCCGGGCGCCGTTTCGGCACCGCCGGCTGGCTGATGTCCGCCGCCGCGATCGGCACCGTGTTGCTGTTCGCCGGCTCGCGGGCGTCGTGGCTGACCTATGGCCTGGTGCTGCTGTTCTCCGGCTGGCGGCTGCTGGGCTGGAAGAAACTGCTGGTGGTCTTCGCCTGTGGCGTGATCGCGGCGGTGGTCGCCACGCTGGCCTCGCCGCAGGTGCGCGAGCGCGTCGAGCGCACGGCGATGGGTCTGTCGGCCGATGCCGAAGGCGTGGACAGCGCGCTGTCGGGGCGTACCCGGATCTGGGGCGCGGCGTTGTGCATGGTGCGCGAGAACCCGGTCAACGGGGTCGGCGCGCGCGGTTTCCGCGAGGCGTTCCCCGGCTGCGACCCGAATGCCGGCGAAATGGCTGCCTGGGGCGCGGGCCCGGCGCTGCACGCGCACCAGATCTTGCTGGAAGTGCTCAGCGAGACCGGCGTGCTGGGCCTGCTGCTGTGGCTGGCGGGCGCGGCGCTGGCCTGGCGCGCCTGGCGCTTCGCCAGTCCGGCCGCGCGCGAACAGGCACGCCCGGCCATGCTGGCGCTGGTGGTCACCGTATTCCCGCTCAACACCCACCTGGCGTTCTATTCGACCTTCTGGGGCGGCTTCACCCTGCTGCTCTCGGCGCTGTACGCCGGCAGCCTGCTGGCGCGGCCGGATCCGCAGCCGCCGGCGAACGCCGCGGTGCGCTGACGCAAGGAGAGCGGGTGGGCGTGGCCGTCTGTGGACCGGGGGCGCCGGCAATCAGTAGGGCGAACCGCCATCGGGCTGGCGCTTGAAGCGGCGATGGATCCACAGGTACTGCGCCGGCGCGGCGCGGACCATGCGCTCGATGCCGGCCATGACCACCGCGGTGTCGGCGGTCGCGTCGTCGCTGGGGTAGGGCGCGGGCACCGGCCACAGCGTCAGCGTGTAGCCGCCATCGTCGCGGCGCCGGTGCTGGTACATCACCACCGCTGCGCCGGACATGCGTGCCAGCTGGTGGGTCGAGGTCAGGCTGTGCGCCGGGCGGCCGAAGAACGGCACGTAGACCGCGTCGCCGCGGCTCGGGTCCTGGTCGGGCGCATACCACAGCAGGCCGCCGCGCTTGAGGTGGCGCACGGTGCCGCGCACATCCTGCTTGGGGAACATGGCGGCGGCGTAGCGGGCGCGGCCGCGGCGCACCGCCCATTCCATCGCCGGTTCGGCATGTGGCCGGTACATGCCCGCCAGCGGCACGTAGTCGCACATCAGCCGGCCGCAGACCTCCAGCGTGGTGAAGTGGCCGGAGACCACGATCACCCCACGCCCGGCCGCGCGCGCGGCCTCGATGTGTTCCAGGCCCTCGACCACCAGGCCACGGCGCAGCGGTTCGATCGAGCCCCACCAGGCGCGCGCGAACTCGAACACGCCGATGCCGAGCGCGGCGAAGTGCTCGCGCAGCAGGGCCTCGCGCGCGGCGCCGTCGAGTTCCGGGAAGCACAGTTCGAGATTGCGTGCGGCGATCCGCCGGCGGCTGCCCAGCACGTGGCGCAGCAGGCTGCCGATGCCGCGCCCGAGCAGCCGCTGCAGCGCCCAGGGCAGGCGCGCGGCCAGTGCCATCAGGCCGATGCCCAGCCAGGTCGGCCAGTGGCGGGGGGCGAGCGGGGGACGCGGCGGGACCGGAGGCGCGGAAGTCATCGCGGCATTGTAGGAGCTGGACGCCGGGCGGGGACCTGCGCGGCGGCGACACCCGCTATCCTGTGCCGATGCGGGCCGACCTGACCGAACGACTGTTGCGCGGCCTGTACTCGGCCCTTCTCTACGTGCTGGTGCCGGTCACGGTCTACCACCTGATCTGGCGTGGGTTCCGCCAGCCGGCGTACTTCCAGCGCTGGGACGAGCGCTACGGCATCTACCGCACGCCGCCGGTCGATGCGCCGGTGTGGGTGCACGCGGTCTCGGTGGGCGAGGTCAATGCCGCGGCGCCGCTGATCAATGCGCTGCTCGCGCGCGACCCGGGTCAGCGCCTGCTGGTCACCACCATCACCCCGACCGGCTCGGCGCGCGTGGCCGCGCTGTGGGGCAGCCGCGTGGAACACGTCTACCTGCCCTACGACCTGGGCGGCGCAGTGCGGCGTTTCCTCCGCCATTTCCGGCCGAAGATCGGCCTGATCGTGGAGACCGAGTTGTGGCCGAACCTGCTGTTCTGCTGCCGCGACGCCGGCGTGCCGGTGTACATCGTCAACGCGCGGCTGTCGGCGCGCTCGCTGCGCGGCTACCGCGTGCTGCGGCCGCTGGTGGGCCGCGCCCTGCGCACGGTGCGCCGGGTCGCCACCCAGTCGGCGGATGACGGCAGACGCTTCGTCAAGCTGGGCGCGCTGCGCGAGGCGGTGGTGGAGACCGGCAACCTCAAGTACGACATCGTCATCGACCATGCCGCGATCGATGCCCTGGCCAGCGAATTCCGCGCCGAGGCCGGCGCGCGCCCGGTGTGGATCGCCGCCAGCACGCACCCGGAAGAAGAAGCCGCGGTCATCGCCATCCACAGGCGCCTGCGCCAGCGCTGGCCCGACCTGCTGCTGATCTGGGCGCCGCGCCATCCCGAGCGTTTCCGCGGCGCCGCGCAGCAGGCCATCGAGGCCGGCTGGAAGGTCGCCACGCGTGCGCTGACCCGCTGGCCCGATAGCGGGGATGCGGTGTTCGTCCTCGACACCCTGGGCGAACTCGGCGCGTTCTTCGCCTGCGCCGACGTCGCCTTCGTCGGCGGCAGCCTGCAGGACATCGGCGGCCACAACCTGCTCGAGCCCGCGGCGCTGGGCGTGCCCGTGGTCACCGGCCCGCACCTGCAGAACTTCACCGACATCGCCCGCCAGCTCGCGCGCGTGGGCGCGCTGCAGATCGGCGCCGATGCCGACGCGGTGGAAGCGGACCTGGCCGCGCTGCTGGCCGACCCGGCCGCGCGCGCCAAGGCCGGCGCGGCGGGGCAGGCGCTGTTCACCGCCGGCCGCGGCGCGCTGGCGCGCACGCTGGCGCTGGCCGCGCCTGACCTGCCGGCGCCGGAAATGAAAACGGCGCGGACCGGGTCCGCGCCGTTCGTGGTCTGACGCCAGCTTCGGCTCCAGCCAGGGCCGCTGCCGCGTCACCGGCACCGCGCCGGATTACTGCTGCGGCGTCCCCTCGACCGTGCCGGTCGAGGCGCCGATGCCGTTG
>JAFAFY010000061.1 GCA_023423235.1 Pseudomonadota bacterium | reverse complement strand
GCCCTGTGCGGCCGCCGCGGCGCGGCCATCCGCCAGCCCGGGCCAGTCCCGGCCCGCGACGTGCGCCAAGGCCTTGCGCCGCAAGGGAAATTTCAGGACAATGGCCGGCTCGTTGCGTCCAGCCCATGGCGACATGGCTGACCTGCCTCCCGGAAGCGCGGTTCCCGGCAGTCGTGCAGCGAGCGTTTCCTTTCCCGTTCCGCGCGGTGGCCACGGCCATCGGGGCCGCCATCTCCCTGGCTAAGGGCGATATCCAACACACTTCGAGGTGCGTAATGTCCCGAGTCTGCCAAGTCACCGGCAAGCGTACGACGTATGGCAACAACGTCTCGCACGCCATGAACAAGACCCGCCGCCGCTTCATGCCCAACCTGCATGAGCGTCGCTTCTGGGTTGCCAGCGAGAACCGCTGGATCAAGCTGCGTGTTTCCACCAAGGCCCTGCGCACCATCGACAAGAACGGCATCGACGCCGTGATCGCCGAGCTCCGTGCCCGTGGCGAAAAGGTCTGAGGAGTAGAGCATCATGGCAGGCAAGCGCGACAAGATCCGTCTGATTTCCTCGGCCAACACCGGGCATTTCTACACGACGGACAAGAACAAGAAGAACACCCCCGGCAAGATGGAGATCAAGAAGTACGATCCCGTCGTCCGCAAGCACGTGATCTACAAGGAAGGCAAGATCAAGTGACGCACTCGTCCGCGCCCCTGGCGCGGAACCATCGCGTCATCCCCGCGCAGGCGGGAGTTGCGTTTCAACGGACGGATGTCCGGTGATCCAGAAAGCCCGCCGCAAGGCGGGCTTTCTGCTTGCAGGCCCATGCGCAACGCGCGCGGCGGCTTTAAGGTCATCCCGGCGGTTTTCAACACACGTCCGTCAGCTCGGGTCGGAGACGCGCTTCAACAGCCGAACGGCGGGGCATCCAGCGCCTTGGAGGCCCGCCGGAAGGCGGGTTTCGTGTTTCCGCCTGCGTGGACGCGGCGCATCACGCAGTTGCCCGATGCCGCCATCGTGCACAGGCCGGCACCACTGGCGTTCCCCCTCGCGCACGCCGCCAACCGGCCTTTTGCCAGCGCCGCGTCCGCCCCGCAGAATCCGGCCATGACCGAATCGCTGAACCTCGGCGTGTGGATCCTGGTGGCCGACTGGCTGATCCGGATCGCCGCGCTGCTGTGGATCCCCGCGCGTACGCGCCCGGCGGCGGCGCGCAGCTGGCTGCTGCTGATCGGCTTCGTGCCGCTGCTGGGCCTGCCGCTGTACCTGTTGCTGGGGCATCCGTGGCTGTCGCGCGAGCGGGTGCGGCGGCAGGCCGACGCGTCGCTGGCGATCCGCGAGGGCCAGCTGGCGCAGGCGGCATGGCAATGGACGCCGCCAGCCGACAGCGTGGCCAGCGAGACCGCGCCACTGGTGGAACGGCTGGGCGCGTTCATGCCGGTGCGCGGCAATGGCGTGACCCTGCTCGACCACTACGACGCCGCGCTGCAGGCACTGCTCGACGATATCGACGGCGCCACCACGCGCGTGCACCTGCTGTACTACCTGATGTTCGACGATGCGGTCGGCGAGGCCGCGGTGCAGGCGCTGGAGCGTGCCGCCGCGCGCGGCGTGCAATGCCGGGTACTGCTGGATGCGATGGGCGCCAAGCGCGGCCTGCGCCGCTACCGCAAGCGCCTGCAACGCGCGGGCGTGCAGGTGCACGCGATGCTGCCCGGCGGACTGCGCTGGCGCCGCAGCGGCCGCGCCGACCTGCGCAACCACCGCAAGATCGCGGTGATCGACGACGGCGTGGCCCACGTCGGCTCGCAGAACCTGGCCGATGCGGTGTTCATCCCCGGCGCGCCCAACCGCGAACTGGTCGCGCGCGTGCACGGCCCGATCGTGGCACACCTGGAAGCGGTGTTCGCCAGTGACTGGTACCTGGAAACCGGCGAGGTACTGACGGTCTCGCCGCTGCGTCCGGGGCACACCGACGACGTTGCCTGTCAGTTGCTGCCCAGCGGCCC
Organism: Pseudomonadota bacterium; assembly: GCA_023423235.1. Taxonomy (GTDB): domain Bacteria; phylum Pseudomonadota; class Gammaproteobacteria; order Xanthomonadales; family Xanthomonadaceae; genus Luteimonas. The sequence goes on along the minus strand of JAFAFY010000061.1, from coordinate 7,037 downwards.
GGCCTACCCGTTTCCCAACGCCGCCGACAGCATCGTCTCGCTGATCCACCTGGCCCGCCGCCGGGTGGTGCTGACCACGCCCTACTTCGTGCCCGACGACGCGATCGCCGGGGCGATGCGCATCGCCGCGCTGTCCGGGGTGGAGGTGCAGCTGATCCTCTCGGCCGCCAGCAACCAGCGCCTGACCGCGCTGGCCCAGCACGCCAGCTACGCCGAGCTGCTGGCCTGCGGCGTGCGGATCGCGCTGCACCGGCCGCGCTTCCTGCATGCCAAGCACCTGAGCGTCGACGACGAGGTGGCGCTGGTGGGTTCGATCAACCTCGACATCCGCTCCTTCGCGCTCAACGCCGAGATCGGCCTGCTGTGCTACGACGCCGGCGTGGTGGCGCGCATGCGCGCGATCGAAGCCGACTACCTGGCCGATGCCGACCATCTCGACGCCGAGCGCTGGCGCCGGCGGCCAGCCTGGAAGCACAGCGTGGAAGGGATCGCCCGGCTGGCGGATTCGTTCCTGTAGCAACCCCGCGAACGCGCCTGCGCCTTCGCCCGCGCTTCATTCCCCGGAGCCATGACCGTCACGCCCGCGCAGGCGTGGCGCCCGGCGCCTGGCCGCAAGGCCCGGGCAACGCGACGGCGCAGTGCCCTTCGCGCAGGCGAGGGCCATGACGACGGCCACCGCACGCCGCACCGCCTGCACGCAGTTGGGCGGGCGCATCCCGGCCACGTAAACTCGGCGGCTCATTGCACGAGGAGACGGCATGCTGCCGGGCTGGGTACTGCTGCTGGTGTCGCTGGGCTATGCCGCGCTGCTGTTCGGTGTGGCCTGGTACGGCGACCGCCGTCCGCTCTACCCCAACCGGCCCTGGCTGCGCCCGGTGGTCTACAGCCTGGCGCTGGCGGTGTACTGCTCGTCGTGGACCTTCTACGGCGCGGTCGGTACCGCGACCCGGCACGGCATCGGCTACCTGCCGATCTACATCGGCCCACTGCTGATGATCCTGTTCGGCTGGCGCATCCTCGAGCGCCTGGCGCTGATCGCGCAGTCGCAGAACACCGTTTCCATCGCCGACTTCATCGCCTCGCGCTACGGCCGCTCGCAGCGGCTGGCGGCGCTGGTCGCGTTCATCGGCCTGGTGGCGGCGGTGCCGTACCTGGCGCTGCAGTACAAGGCGGTGGCGATCAGCCTGGACGTGCTGGGCGGCGACGGCGGCCCGGTCACCACCTTCGGCGATCCGGCGTTCTACGTCGCCGCGCTGATGGCGCTGTTCGCGATCCTGTTCGGCACGCGCACGGTCGATGCCACCGAGCACCGCCCGGGCATGATGCTGGCGGTCGCGCTGGAATCGCTGATCAAGCTGGTGGCACTGGTCGCGGTGGGCGTGTTCGCGGTCGGCTGGCTGGGCATGCGCGAGCTGCCGCTGGCCGAGGCTACCCGGGCGCTGGTCGACACCGGCATGCCCGGCGGTTTCCTGGCGCAGTGCCTGCTGGCGTTCGCGGCCATCATCTGCCTGCCGCGCCAGTTCCACGTGGCCATCGTCGAATGCGGCGACGTGCACGACATCCGCCGCGCGCGCTGGATGTTCGGCGGCTACCTGGTGCTGATCTGCCTGATGGTGCTGCCGATCGCCGGCGCCGGCGTGGCCCTGTTCGGACGCGACGGGCCGGTGGCGCCCGACAGTTTCGTGCTCGCGCTGCCGATGGCGGCCAACGCCGATGTCATTGCGCTGTTCGCCTACATCGGTGGTTTCTCGGCCGCCACCGGCATGGTCATCGTGTCCTCGGTGGCCCTGGCGACGATGGTCAGCAACGACCTGGTGATGCCGCTGCTGCTGCGCCGCGGCTATGCCGAGCGCCACGACGGCAACGTCGCCTCGGCAGTGCTGTGGATCCGCCGCGCAGCGATCGTGGGCCTGGCGGCGCTGGCCTACGGCTACTACCGCGTGAGCGGCAGCGACACCACCCTGGCCGCCTACGGCCTGATGGCGTTCGCGGCGGTGGCGCAGTTCGCGCCGGCGCTGATCGGCGGCCTGTACTGGCGCGGCGCCAGCCGCCGCGGGGTGGAGGTTGGCCTGCTGATCGGCTTCGGGGTGTGGATCTACACCCTGCTGCTGCCGGCACTGACCGACGCCGGCTGGCTGGATCCGCAATGGCTGGCCCTGGGGCCGATGGGCATCGACTGGCTGCGGCCTCAGCAGTTGTTCGGCCTCGACGGCTGGGACCCGCTGACCCACGGCACGTTCTGGTCGCTGCTGCTCAACATCGGCGCGCTGCTGGTGGTCTCCGCGCGCTGGCGGCCCAGCCTGGACGAGCGCCTGCGCGCGGCCCCGTTCCTCAACCCCTATGCCGAACGCCGCACCCTGGCCTCGGAGGACTGGAGCGGCAACGTGCGGGTCGGCGACCTGCTGACGCTGACCGGGCGCATCGTCGGCGACCGCACCGCGCAGCGCGCATTCGAGGACTACGCGCAGTCGCTGTCGCTGCCGCTGCAGCCCGAGACCGCCGCCGACCGCGCCTGGCTGCAGTTCACCGAACGCCAGCTGGCGGCCGCGGTGGGCGCCTCGTCCGCGCGCCTGCTGATGACCAGCGCGCTGCGCGGCTCGGGCATGGAGGTCGACGAGGTGGTGGCGATGCTCGACGAGGCCGGCCAGGAACTGCGCTTCAACCGCGAGGTGCTGTCCTCGACGCTGGAGAACATCGACCACGGCGTCAGCGTGGTCGACCGCACGATGCGCCTGGTGGCCTGGAACCGCAGCTACCAGCGGCTGTTCGGCTATCCCGACAACATGCTCTACGTCGGCCGCCCGGTGGCCGACCTGATCCGCTACAACGCCGAGCGCGGCGAGCTGGGTCCGCGCAACGCGATCGACATCGACATCGAGATCGACAAGCGCATCGGCTACATGCGCGCCGGCTCGCCGCATGTCTCCGAGCGCGTGCTCAGCAACGGCCAGGTCATCGAGCTGCGCGGCCAGCCACTGCCGGGCGGCGGCTACGCCACCAGCTACAGCGACGTCACCGACTACAAGCGCGCCGAACGTGAGCTGCGCGAGATCAACGAAACGCTGGAGCAGCGCGTGGCCGAGCGCACCCGCGAGGCCGAGGCCGCGCAGGAATCGCGCTCGCGCTTCCTCACCGCGGTCAGCCACGACGTGCTGCAGCCGCTCAATGCCGCGCGACTGTTCACCTCGGCGCTGCGCGAGACCGGCGACGGCGCCGAGCAGGCGCACCTGGCCGAGCGCGTGGACACCTCGCTGCGGGCGGCCGAGGAACTGCTCGACGGCCTGCTCGACGTCTCGCGCCTGGACGCGGGCGCGCTCAAGCCCGAGATCACCGATTTCGATGCCGCCGAACTGCTGCGCCAGCTGGCCGGCCAGTACGCGCCGATGGCCAAGGCGCGCAAGCTCGACATCCGCCTGCACGCGCCGCCCAGCCCGGTGCGCAGCGACCGCCGGCTGCTGCGCCGGGTGCTGCAGAACTTCCTGGCCAACGCGCTGCGCTACACCCGCAGCGGCCGCATCGTGCTGGCCGCCCGCCGCCGCGGCGACGGCATCGCGCTGCAGGTCTGGGACACCGGCCCGGGCATTCCCGAGCACCACATGCGCCAGATCTACGACGAGTTCCACCGCTACGAGCAGCCCTTCGACTGGGACGGCCGTGGCCTGGGCCTGGGCCTGTCGATCTGCCAGCGCATCTCGCGCCTGCTGGGCCACACCCTGGACGCGCGCGCGGCGGTGGGCCGCGGCAGCATGTTCTCGATCACCGTGCCGCGCAGCAGCCACGCCGTGCTGCCGGCCGCGCCGGCGCCGGCGCAGCTGCCCGACACCTCGCTCAGCGGCCTGCGGGTGCTGTGCGTGGACAACGACGACGACATCCTGGCCGGCATGGACGTGCTGTTGCGGCGCTGGGGCGTGGCGCCGCTGTGCGCCAAGACCATCGACGAGGCGATCGCATGCATGGACCAGCACCCCGACGTGCTGCTGGTCGACTACCACCTGCACGACCGCCTCGACGGGCTCGACACCCTCGACACCCTGCGCGGCATCGCCCCGGACGTGCCCGGCGCGCTGCTGACCGCCGACGGCAGCGACGCGCTCAAGCAGACCGCGCGCATCCGCGGCTACCGGGTGCTGACCAAGCCGGTGAAGCCGGCCTCGATGCGCGCCTTCCTCGCCGCGCAGCAGCGCCGGCGCAGCTGACTGCCGCAGTTCCGCGACGTGCCGGCGGCCCGGCCGTTCGCGCGCGCCCTGCTAGACTGCGCGGCCGTTCCGCTCCCGCGCCCGAGGCGCCGCGCCGCCGATGACCACCGCGCAAGCCACCGCCGATGATCCCCTGGGCGACCGCCTGCAACGCATCATCGCCACCCTCGACGACAGCGAACTCACGCTCGGCGAGATGATCCGGCGCATCGGCGGCGAGGGCCTGCTGATGCTGTCGATGCTGCTGACGGTGGTGTTCCTGATCCCGGTGTCGATCCCCGGCGTGAGCACGGTGTTCGGCGCGGCGCTGGTGCTGATCGGCGTCAGCCACCTGACCGGCAAGCCGCTGTGGCTGCCGGCGCGACTGCGCGACCGCCACCTGCCGGCCGAGAAACTGCAGGCCGGGCTGGGCCGCGGCCTGGTCTGGGTGCGCCGGCTCGAGCGGGTGAGCCGTCCGGGACGGCTGGCGGCACTGTCGCAGGGGCGGGCGATGGACATCTTCAACAGCCTGGCCTTCATCTTCGCCGCGCTGCTGCTGATGGCGCCGTTCGGCTTCGTGCCCTTCAGCAACACGGTGCCGGCGATCGCGCTGCTGTTCTACGCGATCGGCCTGATCCAGCGCGACGGCGTGGCGATCCTGCTGGGCCACCTGTCGACGATCGGCACGGTGGTGTACTTCTCGGCGCTGATCGGCGGCGGCGGCTATGTCGCGACCGAGCTGTGGCAGCGGATGACCGGCTGACGGTTGGCGTCATCGCCGGCACGCCGCACGCCGCGCCCGGATCATGCGGCGCGCCAGCGTTCGCTCAGCCGTGCTCCAGCTCCTCGGGCGGCAGGGTCATCGAATCGGGATCGACCGACAGCTTGCCGGCGATCAACACCGCCTGGGTGCGGTTGGAGGCGCCCAGCTTGCGCAGCACCGCGGTCATGTGCGCCTTGACCGTGGCTTCGGAGACGCCCAGCTCGTAGGCGATCTGCTTGTTGAGCATGCCGTCGCCCAGCATCTGCAGCACGCGGAACTGCTGCGGCGTGAGGTCGCGCAGGCGCGTGGCGACATCGTGCTCGTTGGCCGAGACGCCCGGCGCGGACGCGGCCGCCTCGGGAATCCAGCGGTCGCCGTCGAGTACCTGCGCGACCGCGCGCGCCAGGGTCTCGGCGTCGGCCGACTTGGGCACGAAACCGGCGGCGCCGTGATCGAGCGCACGCCGCATCACCGCCGGCTCCTCGCGCGCGGAGACCATCAGCACCGGCAGCTGCGGGTACTGCGCGCGCAGGTGCACCAGCGCGCTGAAGCCGTGCACGCCGGGCATGTTGAGGTCCAGGGTCAGCAGGTCGGCGTCGGGTTCGGCCTCGACCATCGCGTAGAGGGCATCGACGTTGTGCGCCTCGCGCAGTTTCGCGTCCGGCACCGCGCGGGCGATCGCGCCGCGCAGTGCCTCGCGGAACAGGGGATGGTCGTCGGCGATCAGCAGGGTCGTCATTGGATCAGCATCAGGCGTTGGGGATGTACCGCTCCTTGACCAGCGCATCGACCACGCCCGGATCGGCCAGCGTGCTGGTGTCGCCCAGCTGGTCGGGTGCGTTCTCGGCGATCTTGCGCAGGATGCGGCGCATGATCTTGCCCGAGCGGGTCTTGGGCAGGCCCGGTGCCCACTGGATGTGGTCGGGCGAGGCGGTCGGGCCGATCTCCTTGCGCACGTGCACCACCAGCTCCTTGCGCAGTTCCTCGGTGTATTCCTCACCGGCCTTGAGGGTCACGTAGGCGTAGATGCCCTGGCCCTTGATGTCGTGCGGGAAACCGACCACCGCGGCCTCGGCGACCTTCGGGTGCGCGACCAGCGCGCTTTCCAGTTCCGCGGTGCCGATGCGGTGGCCGGAGACGTTGATGACATCGTCCACGCGCCCGGTGATCCAGTAGTAGCCGTCGGCGTCGCGGCGGCAGCCGTCACCGGTGAAGTAGCTGCCCGGATAGGCCTTGAAATAGGTGTCGATGAAGCGCTGGTGGTCGCCGTAGACGCTGCGCATCTGGCCCGGCCACGAATCGGTGATCACCAGGTTGCCTTCGGCCGCGCCTTCCAGGAAGGTGCCGTTGGCATCGACCAGCGCCGGCTGCACGCCGAAGAACGGCTTGGTCGCCGAGCCGGGCTTGGCCTCGATCGCGCCGGGCAGCGGCGAGATCAGGATGCCGCCGGTCTCGGTCTGCCACCAGGTGTCGACGATCGGGCAACGCGAATCGCCGACCACCTCGTAGTACCAGCGCCAGGCCTCGGGATTGATCGGCTCGCCGACGCTGCCCAGCAGCCGCAGGCTCGCGCGCGAGGTCGACTTCACCAGCGCCTCGCCCTCGCGCATCAGCGCGCGGATCGCGGTGGGCGCGGTATAGAAGATCGTCACCTTGTGCTTGTCGATGACCTGCCAGAAGCGCGAGGCGTCGGGATAGTTGGGCACGCCCTCGAACACCAGCGAAGTGGCGGCATTGGCCAGCGGGCCGTAGACGATGTAGCTGTGGCCGGTCACCCAGCCGACATCCGCGGTGCACCAGTAGACGTCGTCCTCGCGCAGGTCGAACACCGCCTGGTGGGTGTAGCTGGCATACAGCAGGTAACCGCCGGTGGTGTGCAGCACGCCCTTGGGCTTGCCGGTGGAACCGGAGGTGTAGAGGATGAACAGCGGGTCCTCCGCGTTCATGCGCTCGGGCTCGCAGGTATCGGGCTGGTCGTCGACGACGGCGTCGTACCAGCGGTCGCGCGGCATCTGCATGTCGACCGCGCCGCCGGTGTGGCGCACCACCAGCACCGTTTCCACGCTGTTGGTGCCTGGCAGCTTCAGCGCGGCGTCGAC
>JAFAFY010000392.1 GCA_023423235.1 Pseudomonadota bacterium | reverse complement strand
CACCGCCGAAACGCTCCGCGCCGATCTTCGTCAGCGCCGCCGTCAGCGTCGTCTTGCCGTGATCCACGTGACCAATCGTGCCCACGTTCACGTGGGGCTTGGTGCGCTCGAACTTACCCTTTGCCATGGCTGCCTTGTCTCGATATCGGATGAAATGGTGGTGCGCGCAGTGTCGTGTGACGGCTGTGCCGCGAGGGTGGTGCTCACGAAAGGAATCGAACCTTCGACCTCCTCCTTACCAAGGAGGTGCTCTACCGACTGAGCTACGTGAGCAACGATGTGGATACCGCCGGGGAACACATCAATGGAGCGACATCAATGGAGCGGGAGACGGGGATCGAACCCGCACCATCAGCTTGGAAGGCTGAGGTTCTACCATTGAACTACTCCCGCACCGGGATCCTGCTACCGCATGACAACTGTCGAACCTGGAACTTGAACTGCACCGGCCGGAACCGGTACCACCGCCGAAAACGTGGTGGAGGGAGGTGGATGACGCGGCGCTTGCGCGCCTTGCCCTCCGGGCCGCACCTGGCGGTGCGTTCGGCGAAGCCCTGCTTCGCCGTCGAACCAGCGGTGGTTCTCACCCACCTCCGATCCGCCATCTCTCACTACACCACCGGTCGGAGCCGGTACCACCGCCGAAAACGTGGTGGAGGGAGGTGGATTCGAACCACCGAAGGCGTAAGCCAGCAGATTTACAGTCTGCCCCCGTTGGCCGCTTGGGTATCCCTCCGGCGCTTTCGTCTTGCCGGTGAAAACAGCCCGCGATTTTGAAGCCACTGCGAACCGCTGTCAACGCTCGGATGCATCCGATCTGCAATGGCCCGCATCGCGGGGGCGCATTCTCGCACAGTCCGGAGGCGTGCGGCACAACCTTGTATCGGATCGGCCGCAGCCGCCCGCCGCCATCGCCAACCAAGCCGCCCCGCCCTGCAGCATCCGCGCGCCGGCGCCGCGTGGCCGCCGGGCTCAGACGTTGAAGCGGAAATGCATCACGTCGCCGTCGCGGACGATGTATTCCTTGCCTTCCAGCCGCCACTTGCCCGCTTCCTTGGCGCCGGCCTCGCCGTTGTAGCGGATGAAGTCGTCATAACCGACGACCTCGGCGCGGATGAAGCCCTTCTCGAAATCGGTGTGGATCACCGCGGCCGCCTGCGGCGCGGTGGCGCCGATCTTCACGGTCCAGGCGCGGACTTCCTTGACCCCGGCGGTGAAGTAGGTCTGCAGGTTCAGCAGGCCGTAGCCGGCGCGGATGACGCGGTTCAGGCCCGGCTCGTCGAGGCCGAGATCGGCCAGGAAGGCGTCGCGATCGGCATCGTCGAGCTGCGAGAGCTCCTCCTCGATCGCCGCCGACACCGGCACCACCTCGGCGCCCTCGGTCGCAGCGCGGGCGCGCACGGCGTCGAGGTGCGGGTTGCCCTCGAAGCCGTCCTCGAGCACGTTGGCGATGTACAGCACGGGCTTGGCGGTCAGCAGGAACAGGTCGCGGATCGCCGCGCGATCGTCGTCGGAGAGCTTGAGCCCGCGCACCGGCTGGCCATCGGCCAGGCCCTTCTGCACGCGGCCCAGCACCTCGGCGCGGACTTTCGCATCCTTGTCGCCGGTCTTGGCCGAGCGCTCGGCGCGCTGCAGGGCTTTCTCCACCGACTCGAGATCGGCCAGCGCCAGCTCGGTGTCGATGGTCTCGATGTCGGCGATCGGGTCGACCCGGTTGTTGACGTGGATGACGTCGGGATTCTCGAAGCAGCGCACGACGTGGGTGATCGCGTCGACCTCGCGGATGTGCGAGAGGAACTTGTTGCCCAGGCCCTCGCCGCTGGCCGCACCGGCCACCAGACCGGCGATGTCGACGAACTCGACCGCGGTCGGCAGCACCTTCTGCGGCTTGACGATCGCCGCCAGCGCGTTCAGGCGCGGATCGGGCACCGGCACGATGCCCACGTTCGGCTCGATCGTGCAGAACGGAAAGTTGGCCGCAGCGATGCCCGCCTTGGTCAGCGCGTTGAAAAGGGTCGACTTGCCGACGTTGGGCAGGCCGACGATGCCGCATTTGATGCCCATCTGGGATCCGTGATTGGTGATTCGTGATTGGTGATTCGAAAGAGCAGCTGGAATGCCCGCTGCCACGAATCACCAATCACCAATCACGAATTACGGCTTCACCGTATGCAACCGCGTCATCGCATCCATGTAGTTGCCCGCAACCGCCAGCGGCAGCACGTCGATCGCCGCGTCGATGGCGCGGTCGATCAGGATCGCATCGTCGGCCGAGGGCCGGCCCAGCACCCACGGGGTGACCTTGTCCTTGCTGCCCGGGTGGCCGATGCCGATGCGCAGGCGGTGGAAACGCCCGTGTCCCAGCAGGCGCATGGTGTCGCGCAGGCCGTTCTGGCCGCCATGCCCGCCGTCGAACTTGAGCCGGGCGATGCCTGGGGCGAGGTCCAGTTCGTCATGCGCCAGCAACGCCTGTTCGGGTTCGAACTTCCAGAACCGCAGCGCGGCGGCCACCGATTTGCCGCTGAGGTTCATGAACGTCGACGGCTTGAGCAGCCAGACCGGTTGGCCGGCGATCTCGATCTTCGCGGTCTCGCCGAACAGCTTGCCATCCACGCGGAACGACGTGCCCGCACGCGCGGCGAGCTCGTCGACAAAACGGAACCCGGCATTGTGCCGGGTCCGTGCATGCTCGGGACCGGGATTGCCCAGCCCGACGATGAGACGCAGGTCCGCCATCGCGCACGATGCCGCCGGCACGCCCAAAGCGGGCGCGCCGGCGCGCAACGATTACTCGTCCTTGGCGGCCTTGGTCGCCGGCACATCGGCCGCCGGCGCTTCCTCGGTCGCTTCCGGCTCGGCCTCGACGCGGCCGTGCTTGGCGACGACGACGGCGACGTCGTGGTCCGCGCCCTGCGCCAGCTCCGGGATCTCCACGCCCTTGGGCAGCTTGATCTGCGAGAGGTGGATGATGTCACCGACGCTGAGCGCGGCCAGGTCGACTTCGATCGATTCCGGCAGGTCCTTGGGCAGGCAACTGATGGTGACTTCGTTGAGCTCGGCGGTGATCACCACGTCGGCAGCCTTGCCGGCCGGCGAGGTCTCCTTGTTGATGAAGTGCAGCGGCACGGCGGTGCGGATCTTCTCGTCGTCGCTGACGCGCTGGAAGTCCAGGTGCAGGATCTGCTGCTTGAACGGATGCCGCTGCATGTCACGCAGCAGCACCTTCTGCACGTCGCCGTTGAGGCTCAGGTCGAGGATCGACGAATAGAACCAGTCGTGCTGGCTGGCCAGCCAGACGTCGTTGTGGCTCAGCTTGATGCTGACCGGCTTGAGCTCGCCGCCATAGACGACAGCCGGCACTTCACCGGCGTGACGAAGGCGGCGGCTCGCACCCTTCCCCTCGTCTTCGCGGCGCTGCACCTTGATTTCATGCGGAGTTGCCATGGGATTGTTACCTGTTGGATGGAATTGAACCGTCTCGCGACGGTTTGAACGACTCGCCCGCGACCAGGCGAGTCAGGAATCCGGCGGTTGCCGGAAGCTTGGATGCATGCCGGCGGGCCGGCGAGCGGAAATTTCGTGGAGATTTGACCAGGTGCCTTTCAGTCGACGTACATCGAGCTGACCGATTCGCCGAACGCGATGCGCCGGATCGTCTCGGCCAACATCTCGGCGACGCTGAGCTGGCGGATGCGGCTGCAGTTGCGCGCGGCCTCCGACAGCGGAATGGTGTCGGTGACCACCATCTCGTCGAGCTGGGACTTGTTGAGGTTGTCGATCGCCGCGCCCGACAGCACCGGGTGGGTACAGTAGGCGACGACCTTTTCGGCACCGTTCTGCTTGAGCGCGGCGGCCGCCGCGCACAGCGTGCCGGCGGTGTCGACGATGTCGTCGACCAGCACGCAGATCTTGCCCTGCACGTCGCCGATGATGTTCATCACCGTGGCCACGTTGGCGCGCGGGCGGCGCTTGTCGATGATCGCCAGGTCCGCATCGTCCAGCCGCTTGGCGATCGCGCGCGCGCGCACCACGCCACCGACGTCGGGCGAGACCACGATCAGGTTGTCGGTGCCGTGCGCGCGCCAGATGTCGGCCAGCAGCAGCGGCGAGGCGTAGACGTTGTCGACCGGGATGTCGAAGAAGCCCTGGATCTGGTCGGCGTGCAGGTCGATCGTCAGCACCCGGTCGGCGCCGGCAACGCTGACCATCTTGGCCGCCACCTTGGCGGTGATGGGCACGCGCGAGGAGCGCAGGCGGCGGTCCTGGCGCGAGTAGCCGAAGTACGGGATCACCGCGGTGACGCTGGACACCGAGGCGCGCTTGAGCGCGTCGATCAGCACCAGCAGTTCCATCAGGTTCTCGGCCGACGGCGCGCAGGTGGGCTGGATCACGAACACGTCCTGGCGACGGACGTTCTCCTCGATCTCGACCTGGACCTCGCCGTCGGAGAACCGCGACACCAGCGCCTTGCCGCGGCGCACGCCAAGCTCGCGGCAGACCGCCGAGGCCAGCGGGCGGTTGGCATTGCCCGAGAAGATCAACAGGTTGCGTTCGTCTTTCATGTCGGCGGTTCCGCGTCGCTCTGACCGAGCGGATTGAAGATGGCACCCATGCCGGCGGGCATGGACGGGACTGGCAGGGGCGGCAGGATTCGAACCTGCGCATGCCGGGATCAAAACCCGGTGCCTTAACCGCTTGGCGACGCCCCTGTGGCGACCGGGATTCGGGATTGGGGATTCGGAACAACCGCCAAACCCGAATCCCTAATCCCGAATCCCCGCTTCCAACGCATCGAGCAACGGCGAGCGCGCCGCGCCGGCGACCACGCGGACCGGGATCCGCGATGCCACCTGCGCCTGCGCGGCCTCGGCGGACTCGCGGGTGGCGAATTCGACGAAGCAACCGCTGCCCGTCCCGGTCAGGCGTGGCGTGCCGACCTGCGCAAGTACCGCGAACGCCGCATCCACCGCGGGTTCGAGACGACGCAGGACCGGCTCGAACGCGTTGCCGAGCGATGCACCTGAAACGAAGTCGGATATTGTCGCGGGCGCAGCATTTCGCGTCAATTCAGCCGACTGGAACAGGCGCGCGGTGTTCACATGCACGTCCGGCTGCGCCAGCAGGTACCAGGCCGGCGCCAGCGTGAGCGGCTGCAGCGCCTCGCCCACGCCCTCGGCCCAGGCGTTGCGCCCACGCACGAACACCGGCACGTCGGCACCCAGGTGGACGCCCAGCGCGGCCAGCGCGGCCTCGCCCAGATCCAGCCGCCACAGCCGGTCGAGCGCGCGCAGGACGGTGGCTGCATCGGACGAGCCGCCGCCGAGGCCGGCGCCGGCCGGAATGCGCTTTTCGATTCCGATGTCGACACCTTGCGCGCAATTGGCTTCTTTTTGTAGCAGTTTTGCCGCGCGCACCAGCAGATCGTCCGCTTCGGCGACCCCCGGCACCGATTCGCCGATGCGCCGGATGCGGCCGTCGTCACGCAGCCGCAGGCGCACGGTGTCGCCCCAATCGAGGATCCGGAATACGGTTTGCAGGTCGTGGTAGCCATCGTCGCGACGGCCGGTAATGCGCAGGAACAGGTTCAGCTTGGCCGGCGCCGGCCAGGCCGACCAGCCCGGCGTTGCATCCGCGCGGCTCATGGCGCGGGGCTCATGGCAGGCGCGTCACGGCAGGTGGCCCACGGCGCGCCATTCACGGTGTATCCGGCTGCCCGCCGTTCGTGCCGGCCTCCCCGCCAGCACCTCCGTCGTCCGCGCCCGGCGACCAGCTGTCGACCACCAGGCGCACGCGGGCATCGCCACGTGCGGCGTTGATCCGGGTCGGCAGCACCAGTGCGCCATGCGCGGCCTGGGCCGGCTGCCACTCGAGATAGTCGATGGTCCAGCCGTCCTGCGCGAGCCGGACCAGTTGACCCCGGGCGTCGAAACGCACCTCGGCCGGCCCGGCAGCGGTAGCGGAGGCGCGGCTGCCGGCCGCCCACGCCGCCAGCGACGCGACCGGAATCTCGAAGCCGGTCGCCTGCCACAGCAGTTCCCCCACGTCCGCGCCCTCGCG
>JAFAFY010000255.1 GCA_023423235.1 Pseudomonadota bacterium | reverse complement strand
CGACCTGCGGCGGCCCGGCCGAGCGCGAGACCGACACCTTCGACACCTTCATGGAGTCGAGCTGGTACACCGCGCGCTACACCTCGCCGGGCGCGGCCGACATGGTCGACGCGCGCGCCGGCTACTGGATGCCGGTCGACCAGTACATCGGCGGCATCGAGCACGCGATCCTGCACCTGCTGTACTTCCGCTTCTACCACCGCCTGATGCGCGACGAGGGCCTGGTGCAGGGCGACGAGCCGGTGCGCAACCTGCTGACCCAGGGCATGGTGATCGCGCCGTCCTTCTACATCGAGTTGGAAGGGGGTAAGAAGGATTGGGTTGATCCATCCAAGGTCCAAACCTATGTGCATGCAGATGGACAAAAGACGCACTGGATTGCAGAGGACTCACTTGATCTGGACGCTGACCTCGTGGCTGGTAAAGGGAACATCTCCGCCGCAGGTATTTTTGCGAGCAGTTTGAAGATGATTCCGACTAAGAATCATAAGGGTGTTGACGGGTTCTTTATTTTTTCGGGTCAAGAGGTTTTTTCCGGCGGCACCGAAAAGATGTCCAAGTCGAAGAACAACGGCGTCGACCCGCAGTCGATGATCGGCAAGTACGGCGCCGACACCGTGCGCCTGTTCTCGATGTTCGCAGCCCCGCCCGAGCAGTCGCTGGAATGGAACGAGGCCGGCGTCGAGGGCATGGCGCGGTTCCTGCGCCGGTTGTGGACCCAGGTGCAGCGGCATGCGGCCAGCGGCAATGCAGGCACGTTCGATGTCGCCGCCGCGACCCCGGCGCAGAAGACCCTGCGCCGCCAACTGCACGAGGCGATCCAGAAGGTCGGCGACGACTACGGCCGCCGCCACAGCTTCAACACCGCGATCGCCGCGGTGATGGAGCTGCTCAACCACGTCTCGAAATTCGACGAGGCCGGCGCCAACGCCGACGCGCTGCGGCAGGAGGCGTTCACCGCCATCGTGCTGCTGCTCAATCCGATCACCCCGCACGCCTGCCATGCGTTGTGGCAGGTGCTGGGCCATGTCGAGACCCTGCTCGAGGACCTGCCGTTCCCACAGGCCGATCCGGCGGCGCTGGCGCGCGATGCGCTGACCCTGGCGGTGCAGGTCAACGGCAAGCTGCGCGGCACGATCGAGGTCGCCGCCGACGCCGGCCGCGAGGCGGTCGAGGCGCAGGCGCTGGCCGAGCCCAACGTGGCGCGCTTCCTGGCCGAGATGACGGTGCGCAAGGTGATCGTCGTGCCCGGCAAGATCGTCAACATCGTCGCTGGCTGAACCGGGCGTCCACGCGCCCGGACCGCGCGGCTTGCCGCCCCCTCCCACCTCGTCCAGACTTCGCGCATGAGCAGACTCCGCCCGGTTCCCTTGCGACTCGCCGCCGTCGCCCTCGTGCTGTTGCTGTCGGCCTGCGGCTTCCACCTGCGCAATGCGTTGACGCTGCCGGCGAATCTGGGGCCGGTGAAGGTGCAGGCGCAGGACCCCTACAGCCGGCTGGCGCAGTCGCTCGGCCGCGCCCTGGTCGCCGCGGGTGCGCAGACCGTCGATGCCGACGCACGTGGCCCCAGCGCGTTGCTGCGGGTCCATTCCGAGCGCTGGGCCTCGACCCCGATCAGCATCGACGCCCAGGGCCGCGCGCAGGAATATTCGCTGCGCTACGCGGTGGTGTTCTCGGTGCGCAACGCGCAGGGGCAGGACATTGTTCCGCAGCAGGCGATCGAACTCTCGCGCGACTATCTCGCGCTGCCGACCGATTCCATCGGTGCGGACTCCGAACGCGCCCTGCTGTCGCGCGAGATGGAGCGCGAAATGACCGCCTCGATCATCCGCCGCATCGACGCGGTGTTCCGCAATCCGCAGGAACGCGCGCGCGAGTGATGCCGCGCATGGCCATCGCCAGGACCCTGCGGTGGAACTGACGCCCGAGCGCCTGGCCGCGCAGCTCGACCGCGAGCCGCTGCGCCCCGCCTACCTGATTGCCGGCCCCGAGCCCTTGCGCGTGCTGGAGGCCGCCGACGCGGTGCGCGCCGCGGCGCGCGCACAGGGTGTGTCCGAGCGCGAAGTCTTCGAGCCCGATGGCCGCGATGTCGACTGGAACGCGGTCGAAGCCACGTTCCGCGCGCCCAGCCTGTTCGCATCCAGGCGCCTGGTGGAGATCCGCCTGCCCACCACCAAGCCCGGCAAGGACGGTGCTGCGGTGATCAGCGGCTTCTGCGCCGATCCGCCGGCCGACGTCACCCTGCTGGTCACCGGCGGCGAGTGGAGCCGCCAGCATGGCGGCAAGTGGAGCGAGGCGATCGCCGGCATCGGCCATGTCGTCGTGGCCTGGCAGGTCAAGCCGCACGAACTCGAGGGCTGGATCGAGACCCGCCTGCGCAGCCGCCACGTACAGGCCGACCGGGCTGCGGTCCAGCGCCTGGCCGAGCGCGTCGAGGGCAACCTGCTGGCCGCCGCGCAGGAGGTCGACAAGCTGGCGCTGCTGGCCGCGGGCGAGACCCTGGACGCGGCGCGGATGGAGGCGCTGGTCGCCGACGCGGCGCGCTTCGACGTGTTCCGCCTGATCGACGCCGCGCTCAACGGACAACCCGCGCAGGCCGCGCGCATGCTGGCCGGGCTGCGCGCCGAGGGCGAGGCGATCCCGGCATTGATGGGCATGGTGGTGATGGAACTCACCCGGGCCGCGACGCTGGCCCAGGCCCAGGCGCGCGGCGGCAACATGGCCGCCGA
>JAFAFY010000370.1 GCA_023423235.1 Pseudomonadota bacterium | reverse complement strand
CACCGTCGCCGAGTCGACCTCGCCGATTGACGTCATCAGCCCGGAAGCGCTGGAATCCACCGGCACCGTCGAACTGGCGACCGCGCTGGCCCGCGCCGTGCCTTCGCTCAACTTCCCGCGCCCGGCGATCAACGACGGCACCGACGCGGTGCGACCGGCGCAGATCCGCGGCCTCTCGCCCGACCACGTGCTGGTGCTTGTCAACGGCAAGCGCTACCACTCCGGCGCACTGGTGAACGTCAACGGCTCGCAGGGCCGCAGCTCCTCGCCGGTCGACCTCAACAGCATCCCGATCTCGGCGATCGAGCGCGTCGAGGTATTGCGCGACGGCGCCTCCGCGCAGTACGGCTCCGACGCGATCGCCGGCGTGGTCAACATCGTGCTCAAGGGGCGCGCCGACAGCGGCAGCGTCGGCCTGCGCTACGGCCAGACCTCGGCCGGCGACGGCGAGCAGTACCAGCTCACCACCGATGCCGGCTTCGCCGTCGGCGAAGGCTTCATCCACCTCTCCGCGCAGGGCGGCCACCAGGACCAGACCGATCGCGCACGCCCCTACATCGGCGCGCCCAGCGCAACCTCGGCACCGCTCGGCCGGGTGGTGCAGCGCCAGGGCGACCCCGAGGTCGACTACGGCTCGCTGAGCTACAACACCGAACTCGACATCACCGACTACCTGACCTTCTATTCCACCGGCATCTACACCAAGCGCGACGTGCTCTCCAACGGCTTCTTCCGCCCCGCCGGCGATGCGCGCAACATTCCCGAAATCTACCCCGACGGCTTCCTGCCGCAGATCAACAACGTCTCCACCGACCACCACTTCAGCGCCGGGCTCAAGAGCTACACCGCCGGCGGCACCAATATCGACTTCAGCTACACCTACGGCAGCAACGAGCTGACCTTCGACATCAAGAACACCCTCAACCGCAGCCTGGGCCCGACATCGCCGACCCAGTTCTACGCCGGCGCGCTGGAGGTCAAGCAGCACGTGCTCAACCTCGATTTCAACAAGCCGCTGGACTGGGGCCTGGCCTATCCCATCACCCTGTCCTACGGCGCCGAATGGCGCGGCGACGATTTCACCCAGTCCGCCGGCGAACCGCTGTCCTACGCCAACGGCGGCGTGCTGGCGCCGGGACAGCTGACGCCGATCCCCGGTACCCAGGTGTTCCCCGGCTTCAAGGACACCGATGCCGGCAGCTTCGACCGCAACGCGCTGTCGTTCTACGCCGGCCTGGAAGGCGACCTGACCGACAGGTTCTCGCTGGGCCTGGCCGCCCGCTACGAGGATTTCAGCGACTTCGGCGACACCGCCACCGGCAAGGTCTCGGCGCGCTATGCCTTCACCGATGCGGTGGCGGCGCGCGCCACGGTGTCCACGGGTTTCCGCGCACCCTCGCTGCAGCAGCAGTACTTCCAGTCCACCGCGACCAACTTCATCGGCGGCGTGCCCTACGACATCGTGACCTTCCGCGTGAACCACCCGGCCGCGATCGCCCTGGGCGCGGAGCCGCTGAAGGCCGAGGAATCGACCAACTACAGCCTGGGCCTGGTGCTGCAGCCGGCCGACGGGCTGTACGTGACCATCGATGCCTACCGGATCGAGATCGACGACCGCATCACCCTGTCGGAAAACCTGACCAGCACCGCGGTGCGCGATTACCTCAACGCCAACGGGTTTCCCGGCGTCGGCGGCGGCCGCTACTTCACCAATGCCATCGACACCACCACCAACGGAATCGACGTGGTGGGTACCTACAACTGGGCCCTGCCCGGCAGCACCCTGGACCTGACCGTCGGCTACAACTACAGCAAGACCGAGATCGACCGCGTTTCCGGCAATCCGGCCTCGCTGGAAGCCATCGACCCGAGCGCGGTGCGGTTCGGCCGGGTGGAGCTGGCGCGTTTCGAGGTGGGCGCGCCCAAGGACAAGGCCCTGCTGGGCGGCGTGTGGACCGTCGGTGGATTCGAAGCCTCCGCCACCGCGACACGCTACGGCCGCTTCAGCGTCCTCAATGCCGACCCGGCGCGCGACCAGACCTTCGGCGCCGAGTGGACGCTGGACCTGGCGTTCTCCTATGCCGTGGACAAGTGGAAGTTCACCGTCGGCGGGGACAATGTGCTCGACGCCTATCCCGACGAGGTGCTCTTCGCCAACTCCACCAGTGGCCAGCTGCCCTACAGCGGCAGTTCGCCGTTCGGCTTCAACGGCGCCTTCGTCTACGCCAACGCCGCCTACCGCTGGTAGGCCGCCCGCGCTCCCGACCCGCAAAGATGCCCCGGCCGCCGCCGGGGCATCGCCGTTTACGGGGGGCACACACGGCTTAGGTCGCTGCACCGGGCGACGCAGCCGGTAGATTGTTCCGGGATCAGAACGATCGTATCGCAGTATTGTCGATATTGACGCCAATGCAACAAACCAGTCCAATCCCCTGGACTTCACAGAAAACAAAGGTTTCTCCAGATGCAGCTCTCCCGCCTCCCCCTCGCAGTGGCCGTATCACTGGCCCTGGCTG
>JAFAFY010000362.1 GCA_023423235.1 Pseudomonadota bacterium | reverse complement strand
GGTTGGCCTCGACCATCTCCTTCTTGGCCTTGCGCGCCTTGGCCTCGCCATAGGCCATCGCTCGGTTGATCTCCTTGAGATCGTTCAGGGTCACGCCCATCGCCTTTTCCGTCGCCAGCGTGGCTTCCTGCTCGGCGACGATCTGGTCGCGCACGTCCTTCAGGCCGGAGGACCACTTCTGCTTGCGCTTGATCATCTCGTCCGCCCAGGCCGTGTTGGTCTGGTTGCCTTCCCAGGCGCGGATGAAGTCCTTGCGCGGCATCTTGGCAACGCGCGTGGACAGGTCGAGGATGCGGCGCTCGTGGTTCTTGATCCCGGCCACCACCTCACGCAGGTTGCGCACCAGTACGTCGGTCAGCGGCAGCGGCTGCTTGAAGGTCATGAACACGTCGGCCATCTCGCCGCGCAGCTTGACCACGGGCTTGGCGGTCGCGCCGTTCTTGGCGTAGGACTTCTGGAACTTGGCGTAGAGGTCGGCCATGACGTCCATGCGCCGCAGCACCTCGGCCGGATCCGGGCCGGTGGGGCCGGAGGCCTCCTCGTCGCCGCCGGCATCGTCGTCGTCATCGTCGTCGCCATCGCTGTCGCCATCGTCGCTGGCGGTATCGGCCGCGGCGGCGTTGGCGGACGCGGCAGCCGCCGCGTCCTCTTCCTCGATCAGGTCGTTGAAGCCGACCACGATCTCGGCCAGGCGCTTCTTGCCGGCCTTGTGCAGCTCGTACTCCTCGAGCAGCAGCGCGACCGAGCCCGGGAAGCTGGCGACCGAGGCCATCATCTGGCTCAGGCCTTCCTCGATGCGCTTGGCGATGGCGATCTCGCCCTCGCGGGTCAGCAGCTCGACCGTGCCCATCTCGCGCATGTACATGCGTACCGGGTCGGTGGTGCGGCCACCCTCGGTGTCGAGCGAGGTCAGCGCGGCGGCGGCTTCCTCGGCCGCGGTCTCGTCGACCTCGCGGTTGCCGCTGGACTCGCCGGCAAGCAGCAGGGTCTCGGCATCGGGCGCCACTTCATGGACATCGATGCCCATGCCGTTGATCATGCCGATGATGTCCTCGATCTGCTCGGGATCGACCATGTCGTCGGGCAGGTGGTCGTTGACTTCGGCATACGTCAGATAGCCCTGCTCCAGGCCCTTGCTGATCAGGAGCTTGATGTCGGACTGCTGGGCGGGACGTTCATTCGCCATGTGGCGCACCGTGGGAAAAGTGAACCCGTAATTATACCACCAGCGGGGCCGGGATCTTGCCCGCAGCCGGAAGGCCGCCCGGACGTCATTGACCGGGCTCATCTCCATATGGGTACCCCGGGGGCCGGTTTCCAGCCTTGCCAAGGCCGGATCGCGCCCCCCCGCCCAGCTGGACGGCCGGCGCCGGTCCGGACGCCGAACCTGGCACGTTCAGGCCCTGAGCAGGAAGGTCACCGGCCCGTCGTTGTTCAGACTGATGGCCATGTGGGCGCCGAAGCGGCCGGTTTCCACCGGCGCGGCGTGCCGGGCGCGGCATTCAGCCAGCAGTCGGCTGAACACCGCTTCCGCTTCGGCCGGCGCCGCGGCGGTGCTGAAGCCCGGACGCATGCCCGAGCGGGTATCGGCCGCCAGGGTGAACTGGCTGACCAGCAGCAGTCCGCCACCGGTATCGGCCAGGGAGCGGTTCATGCGCCCCTGGTCGTCGGCGAACACGCGGTAGCCGAGCAGGCGCGTGGCCATCCGCGCGACCTGTCCGTCGCCGTCGCCGGGCTCGATGCCCACCAGCGCCAGCAGCCCGGGACCGATCGCGCCGACGACCGCGTCATCGACGCTCACTTCGGCACGGGTGACGCGCTGGATCAGGGCGAGCATGTGTTGACCACGGTGGCGGACGGGCGTCCACGGCCGGCCAGCAGACCACAGCGGCGGCAGGGCTGCCAGCTGTCGATGCCGCGCGTGCAACCCGCAATGACCGGCGCGGCCAGACAGGCACGCGCAGCCAATCGCGGGCGACGCGACGACCCGGGCGCGCCGCAGGCGTCCGCGCTTGCCGGGCGCTTGCCGATAGACTTGCGCGATGCCGAAACTGCTGGCCCGCATCCTCTACCTGCTCGCGACGATCGTCGGCGCCCTGCCGGCCGCGGTCCAGCGCGCGCTCGCCTCGGCGTTCGCCACGCTGGCGCGCGCGCTCGGCAGCCGCGAGAGCCGGGTCGCCATGCGCAACCTGGAGCTGGCATTCCCCGACCTGTCGCCCGACGAGCGCGACGCCCTGCATCGCGCGGTGCTGCGGACCACCGCGCTGCAGATGCTGGAAACCCTGCGGCTGTGGACCCGGCCGCATGCGCAGAACCTGGGCATGATCCGCGAGACCCACGGCGTCGGCCTGTTCGATGCCGCACTGGCCTCGGGACAGGGACTGATCGTGGCCGCGCCGCACTACGGCAACTGGGAGCTGCTGAACCAGTGGCTGGCCGCGCGCACGCCGATCTCGATCCTCTACCGCGCGCCCGATTCCGCGGTGGGCGAAGCCTTCCTGCGCCTGGTGCGCGCCGACGGCCACGCCCGCGTGCAGCAGGTCCGTGCCGAGGGGCCGGCGGTGCGGCAGCTGTGGAAGACGCTCAAGGGCGGCGGCGTGGTCGGGATCCTGCCCGACCAGCAGCCCAAGGCCGGCGACGGCGAGTTCGCAGCGTTCTTCGGCCTGCCCGCGCTGACCATGACCCTGGTCTCGCGCCTGGCCGAGCGCACCGGCGCGCCGGTGCTGTTCGCCTGGTGCGAGCGCATCGGCGACGGGCCGGATTTCGCCCTGCGCATCGAACCCGCGCCCGATGGCATCGCCAGCGCCGACCCCGCGCGCGGCGCGACCGCGCTCAATGCCGCGGTCGAGTCCATCGTCCGCCGCGACCCGGCGCAGTACCAGTGGACCTACAAGCGCTACAAGGCCCGCCCCTCGGGCTCGGGCGACGACAACCCCTACCTGGACCTGGAGCGTCGACGCCGATGACCGGCCCCGCACCGCAAGACCCGCCGGGCAGCGACACGCCGCCGGCCCTGCCCGCGGCGGCATATGCCGCGGCCACCGGTGCCGACGCCGCGCTGCCGACCGACAGCTGGCAACCGTTGCCGCTGCGTGCGCGCAAGCTCGCCACCATCACCACCCTGCTGGGCACGCTGGTCCCGCTGGCGCTCGCGCTGACCCCGGGGCTGCTGTTCGTCAACCGCAGCCCCGCGGCGCTGGCCGCCTGCGCCGCGCTGCTGATGCTGCTGCCGGCGTGGACGGTGTGGATCGCACGCCGGCGCTGGTTGCGCACGCGCTGGCGGCTGGACGACGACGGTTTCGGGGTGCGCCGCGGCCACCTGTGGCGGCGCGATACCCGGGTGCCGGGCAGCCGCGTGCAGCACATCGACATCCAGCGTGGGCCGCTGGAGCGTGCCTTCGGTCTGTCGACGCTGATCGTGCACACCGCCGGCACCCAGAACAGTTCGGTGTCGCTGGCGGGCCTGGACCAGGCCGAAGCCGAGCGCCTGCGCGACGCCCTGGCCAGCCGCGCCGCGCGCGATGGCGATGGCGATGGCGATGGCGAGGATGACAGCAACGGCGCCGTCGGCAGCAGCGATGACCACGCCCGCTGAATCCGCGCCGCCGGCGCTGCCCGCCGGCGACGAACGACGCCTGCACCCGTGGTCGTGGCTGTTCGTGCTGCTGCAGAACCTCAAGCAGTTCATCGTGCCGCTGGTGGTGCTGGTGTTCGCCGGCCGCGGCCGCGGCGACGGCCTGCCGGTGTGGCTGCCACTGGTGGGCGTGGCGGCGCTGGTGCTGGTGTCGGTCTGGCAGTACCTGACCTACCGCTACCGCATCGCTGACGACCGCCTCATCGTGCGCAGCGGCCTGCTGGAGCGCAGCGTCCGCCAGATTCCCTATTCGCGCATCCACAACGTGGCGATCCACCAGTCGCTGCTGCACCGGCTGCTGGGCGTGGCCGAGGTGCGGCTGGAGTCGGCCGGAGGGCAGAAGCCCGAGGCGCAGATGCGGGTGCTGACCATGCCCGAGGCACTGGCGCTGGAGCGGCTGATCCGCAACCGCGGACAGGCCGGAAACGATGCGCCGGCGACCGCGCAGCCGGGCGGACGCACCCTGCTGGCGCTGTCGACGGCCGAGGTGGTCAAGCTGGGGCTGATCTCCAACCGCGGCATGATCGTCGTCGCCGGCGCGTTCGCGCTGGCCTGGCAGGTGCTGCCCGAACGCGCGATGGGCGACTGGCTGCTGCGCGGCGGCCGCCAGGCCTTCGGCTATGCCAGTTCGTTCGGCGACACCTGGCTGACGAAGGCGGCCAGCGTGGCCCTGGTACTGGCGGCTGCGTTGGCGCTGATCCGGGCGTTCTCGGTGCTGCTGGCGCTGGTGCGCTACCACGGCTTCGTGCTGCAGCGGCAGGGCCGGCGGGTCACCGTGGAGCGCGGCCTGCTGAGCCGCTCGCGCAGCAGCGTGCCGCGCCGGCGCATCCAGTCCTGGACCCTGCGCGGGGGCGTGCTGCACCGGCTGTTCGCGCGGCGCACGCTGGAGATCGACACCGCCAGCGCGCGCGGCGGCAACGGCCAGTCGGGCGGCGATGCCGGGCACCGCCTGGATGCGTTGGCGCCGATCGCGCCTCCGGACACCTGCGATGCGATCGTGCGCGACGTGGCGGCGCTGCCGACCTGGCCGCCG
>JAFAFY010000249.1 GCA_023423235.1 Pseudomonadota bacterium | reverse complement strand
AGCATGGACGCATTGGCCTGGCGCGCCGTGGTGCGCGGGCTGCGCGACTACTGTTTCAAGAACGGCTTCTCCAAGGTGTGGCTTGGCCTGTCGGGCGGCATCGATTCCTCGGTGGTGCTGGCGATGGCGGTCGATGCGCTGGGCGCGGGCAACGTCACCGCGGTGCGCATGCCCTCGCGCTATACGGCCAATCTCAGCAACGACCTGGCCGCCGAGCAGTGCGAGCGCCTGGGCGTGCGCATGCTGACCATCCCGATCGAGAAGCCCTTCCAGGGCTTTCTCGATGCGCTGGCCGAGGACTTCAGCGGCACCGAAGTCGACACCACCGAGGAGAACCTGCAGTCGCGTGCGCGCGGCGCGATCATGATGGCGCTGTCGAACAAGCATGGCGGCCTGCTGCTGACCACCGGAAACAAGAGCGAATACGCGGTCGGCTACGCGACGATCTACGGCGACATGTGCGGCGGCTACGCGCCGATCAAGGACCTGTACAAGACCGAGGTGTTCGGGCTGGCGAAGTGGCGCAACACGGTGGGCGGCGCGCCGGTGATCCCGCCGGCGGTGATCAGCCGGCCGCCGTCGGCCGAGCTGCGCGCCAACCAGCTCGACCAGGATTCGCTGCCGGCCTACGACGTGCTCGACGCGATCCTGCGCCGTTTCGTCGACGAGGAAGCCTCGCGCGAGGAGATCGTCGCCGCGGGGTTCGATGCGCAGGTGGTCGACCGCATGCTGCGGCTGGTACGCACCAGCGAGTGGAAGCGCCACCAGGCCGCGCCCGGGCCCAAGGTCTCGCGGCGCGCGTTCGGGCGCGAGCGCCGCTATCCGATCAGCAACCGCTATCCGGGCTGAGGCGCGCCCGGAGCATCGACACCGTCGCGCCGTGGCAAGGCTGCGCGCGCTTTACCCGGGGGAATCCAGATGGCACGAAAACAACGTACGCAGCGGCGCAAGGACCGGCCGGCGCCGGCAACCAGTGATGCCAGGCGCGCCAGCGCCGCGGCGCCGACACAGGTGCCGCATGTGCGCGGTCCGGCCGCGCGCTGGCCGTTCCTGCTCGCAGTGGCCGGGATGCTGGTCACCGCCTACCTGACCCTGGTCGCCTGGCGCGGCGATAGTGCCGCGTTGTGCAGCGAAGGCAGCGGCTGCGACGTGGTCCAGGGCAGCGCATGGTCGAGCGTGCTCGGCATGCCGGTGGCGTTGTGGGGGTTCGCGCTGTACGTGCTGCTGGCGCTGGTGGCCTGGCGCAGCGGCAATGCCCAGCTGCGCTGGCGACGGCTGTGGCGGCTGTCGCTGCTCGGCCTTGCGGTCAGCGTGTACCTGACCCTGGCGGGCTGGATCGCGCTGCAGGCGTTCTGCGTCTGGTGCCTGGCCTCGCTTGCGATCATCACGGCGTTGTTCGTGGTGGTGAGCCTGCAACGTCCGCAGGGCGCGCCCGGCGTGCCGCGGCAGCCGTGGTTGATCGGCAACGCGCTGCTGGTGGTCGCGGTGCTCGGCCTGCTGCACGTGCTGGCAACCGGCCTGCCGCAGCGCCCGGAGTCGCCGCGCATGACCGCGCTGGTGGCGCATCTCGACAGCATGGGCGTGAAGTACTACGGCGCCTCGTGGTGCAGCAACTGCCAGCGGCAGAAGCGCCTGTTCGGCGCCTCGGCCGAGCGCCTGCCATACGTGGAATGCGCGCCCAACGGCCGCGGCGGCGCGGTCGCGTTCGAATGCACCAGCGCCGGCATCAGCGCCTATCCCACCTGGGTGATCCGCGGCGAGCACGTCAGCGAGGTATTGCAGCCCGAGCGGCTTGCAGAACTGACCGGGTTCGACTGGGACGCGGCGGACAAGTAGTCCGCGAACACGCGCGCGCGCTCCTGCGGGTTGCGCGGGTGCGCCTGCATCCGGATTCCGTGCATCCCGCAATCCGGACCCTGCACAGCGCGCTGCGCCCCCGCCTGCGCGGGTGCGACGTGGTTTCGTTCCCCTGGACCTGATGGGAGCAGGCTTCGCCCTGACCGCTGCTTGCGGTGGGGGTGCCGTGGATGACGATCCCGCGGATGCGTCCGGCTTGATCCTGCCACGCCCGCAAACGACAACGCCGCCCGAAGGCGGCGTCGTGCAGGGATCGGGAAGAACCGCGGATCAGTGGTTGTCGATCGCGGTCTTCTCGCTGCCGAACGGGTTGAGGCGGCGGATCTGCCACGGCTCCCTGGGCCACTTGCCGACCAGGTACGGGTGGTCGGGTTCGTTCTCCTGCAGCACGCGACGCGCGTCGGCGGCCAGCTGTTCGTTGCCCAGCTCGGTGTAGGCGGTGGCCAGCAGGGCCACGGCGTCGTTCTGGTATTCGCTCTGCGGATAGGTTTCCAGCAGGTAGGTCGCGCGTTCGGCGGCGGCCACATAGGCCTCGCGGCGCAGGTAGTACAGGCCGGTCTCGATCTCGTGGCGGGCGAAGGTGTTGCGCAGCGCGACCATGCGCTGGCGCGCGTCGGCGGCGTAACGGCTGTTCGGGTAGCGGTCGGTCACGGTGCGGAAGTCGGCGTAGGCCTGGTTGGGCGAGGCCAGGTCGCGGCGGCTGGCGTCCAGGCTCCACACGCGCTGCAGGAACACCGTGTCGCGGCTGGAGTTGGTCAGGCCGCGCAGGTAGTACATGTACGGAATGCTGCGGTGGGTCGGGTAGGTGCGGATGAAGCGGTCGATGGCCGAGATGGCCTCGGCGTTGTTGCCCATCTTGTACTGGGC